>DAOWIV010000023.1 GCA_030640725.1 Methanosarcinales archaeon
AATGATTGCGATCATGTACTTTCTGGCAAGAAAAATAACCGTAGACTAAGGAGGAGGCGATTACTCGCCCCCCCCTCGTCTAAGAACGGTACGTGAGAGTTTCCCCTCATACCGCTCAAGCATCTTGCAACCCTTTAAGTATCGGGCAACGGCGCTCATTTTGATCACCGCTTTTGTAATCCTGGTTTGCAGCCCATTAACACTCCTTCGAGTGTCTGCAAGTCTCTCGCCAGTTTTAGGCGTAATTGAGTATTTTGCATTCACAGGTTTGCCTCTTTTCATACAGCAAGACACCGACAGTAAGTCTGCACCCTTTCGGGTTAGGGCAAATTTTGAACCCCTATACAGCTCATTACAAGTTGTCATTCGCTTTTTACCGATTCCTCTACCCTCTGCGCCATCGTTCCTCCTTACGGAGTCCCTACCCAAATATTTGGGAGCGCATAGTAGACTAAGGAGGACGCGATTACTCGCGCCTCCTCGTCTAAGAACCGTACGTGCAACTTTCATCGCATACGGCTCAAGCATTTTGTAACCCTTTCAGTCCCAGGGCAGCAGTTTTCGGATTCTCCCTTTGAGTTTCCGCAGATTAAAGTATTCATGGTCAATATAAGGGTTTTTATCGAGCTTCAGACAGATATGTCTGACAATCTTCGTATCTGAAAAGCGTTTTAGCCTGTACTTTCCCGTAGAAAACACCCAATTCCTCGTTCCTTCAGTGTGCCAATATTTATTAGCAACCCAAGTCCAGGATTTATTCGGGTGTCTCCTCTTCGCCCATCTCCGGAGCATATTCCATACGATATCGTCTAATTTATTGAATACGTCACTGGATACGACTGTTCGATGATAATTCGACCAGCCGATGATAATGGGGTTCAGAGCGTATATGAGATTCTCCTGTTTCCATGCTTTTCCGCGTTTGATCACGTCACCAATCTTACGAGTGACCCTCTCAATTGACTTCTTAGATGGCTTAATCAGGAGTTTTCCCTTATATTTACGGAAGTTCCAGCCCAAAAAGTCAAAGCCGTCGTCGATATGAGTGATATGAGTCTTCTCCTCCGATAATTCCAGACCACGTTCCTTCAGGAATTCTTCAATCACTTCAGCAATATCCTCAGCAGTCTCTTTTGAGGTTGCGGTAACTATAAAATCGTCCGCATATCTCACGAAATTCACCTTTTCGGGGTTAAATCGAGTTTTATCGATAACCCCGTTTTTACCGACGTGATACTTGGATGCAATGGCTTCTTCCATCCCATCCAGTGTCATATTCGCCAGTATCGGGGAAATAATTCCCCCCTGTGGTGTTCCTGCCTTTGTAGGATTCAAATGTCGATTATACACGAATCCCGCCTTAAGAAATTGCGTTAGGATCGATTTATCCATCGGGATGTTGTCCAGGAGCCAGTCATGATTGATGTTGTCGAAGCAACCCTTTATATCTCCTTCCAGAACCCATTGTGCAGAGTTTTTCTTACTCAAGCAGATAAAAGCGTACTGACACGCATCCTGCGCGCTCCTATGTTTCCTAAAACCAAAAGAGCGGGGATCTGCTGTTGTTTCTGCGATTGGTTGTAGCACAAGGGCGTACAGCGCTTGCATCGCCCTATCGTACATGGTCGGGATACTTAACGGTCGTTTCTTATCCGTTCCGGGCTTGGGGATATAGACTCTTCTTAACGGCTTTGCTTTATACTTCTTATCAGATAATTTGATAGCAGCGTTCATTTTGGAGTTTGGTGTTATCCACTTCGCTCCATCAATTCCAGCTGTTCCCTTACCCTTATTCTGTGTTACACGCTTTACTGCCAACAATTTCGCATAAAACGAGTGAGTTAGCAGATACTGTAATCTCTTGACCAGATACCTCTTTCCTTGTTTAACTGCTTTTGTAATTCTGGTTTGCAGCCTGTTAACATGTTCTTCGACCTTTTCCCAATTGATATCAATCCATTGGAGATTAGGTCTGATGTCTGCAAGTCTCTCGCCTATCAAAGGCGTAATTGAACTACTTACATTCACAGGTTTGCCTCCGTGCATACAACAAAACACCTTCGGTAAGTCTGCGCCCTTTCGGGTTAGGGCAAATTTTGAACCCCTATACGCCTCATTACAAGCCGCCATTCGCTTTTTACCGATTCCTCTGCCCCATAAGCCATCGTTGTTCCTTACGGAACTCCTACCCGGATATTCCGGGAGCTTATGAGGTTTACCAAGTTCCACATTATAAATAATTTTGAATACTTTAGGAGCCATCTTTAAGCCGGGAATCATTCGTCCGTTCCCCATAATGTAAACCCAGCCATTATGGTCGGATTCCGCACCTTTTGGTTTAAGCGTATCAGTCTAATTTCGCTTATCACTTGTAACGACTCTTACGATGATTCAACTTTCGTTTCTCCATGGTATTCTTATCCTAACAGATTGTTTGAGTTAGACTTCCAAATTCCTCCATATTGTCCTGAGGGCTTCACACCCCAGCGTTACCACTGACGTATGCCTCAGTAGGATTACCCCGAACAGAAGGGGTAGCACAGGGGCAATTACATAATGTGACTTCTTGTCGCACGGGCTTACCAAGTTCCACATCACAGATAATTGCAAACGCCTTAGAAGCCATCTATAAGCCGAGAACCTTATGTCCATTCCCTATAACGTATTCGTAGCCATTATAGGCGGGTTCCATACCTTTTGGTTCAAGCGTATCAGTCCATTTCGCTTGTCTCGTGTTACGACTCTTACAATGGTTCAACATTTGTTTCTTCATAGCGTCTTTATCCTGGCACACCCCACAACTCACCAAACGTTTCCTTCAATCCTTATTCTTAACGCTGACAAAGTACACAATCCCACACCACGGCACGCCCACAATGAGTAGCTTCGTCCACATAGACTTCGCATTCTTCATCTCGGTGTGGAATCTATCGTTCGGGCGTTTCAGGCAGTCTATCAGCATAACCGCCCAGAACGCAAATACCAGCGTGACTATCGCCACGATGCCGTACAGACCAGCCGCAATCCCACTCACGATTCCACATCCAGCGCCCTGATCCACCTATTAAGCGAGGTGCATCTGGTGGGAGTGCAGTCATCAATACAGCCAGCACAAGGGTCAAAGATATCCCCTGCGGTCATCAGTTCATATTTATTGACACCAACCTCACCACAGTAGCTGATTTTGTATGTCCGCACACCACCCGCCACCACAGACTCGCGTCCTACCAGACCTTCGTCCAGCAGCTTGCGGATGGCACGTGAGCACTGCCTGCTGTTGATACCCAATTCCTTCCAGATCCGGCTCTGAAAAATACCATCTATGTTGCGACGTATCAGATCCAGTGTCTGTTCCTCGAGCTCCTCCATCTGCCGTTTGCCTCCTATTCAACCGGAATGATCAGAATGATGTTGTTGCCGCGAAGAACGACCTGCCCAAGTGAACGCATCCGTTCCCCGTTAGCGATTTCTACGGTATCAAGCAGATGCAGGTTCAGATAGTCATCCACGCTCTCAAGCGTACCTTCGAGCAGCTGCTCGTCGCCCTTCATCTCGACCTGTATCCTTGAGCCGATCATCGATTGAACTTTCTTTGTTGGAAACATAATAACTCCTTAATAATTCATTTATAATCACTTAATTATATCCCACGGATCCCGTAAGATTCGAGGGTCACTTCCTCGCTCAGATAGCCTGTGTGGTATGTCTTTCCGGTATCAAGGTCACTTACCGTGATCTCGGCTGGCGCAAAGATGGCTGTATCGATGTTGGAAAAGTCATATCCCGCAGCCTCAAACGTCTTATAAAACGGCTTGCCATAGTTCCCTGAGACTTTGGAAGGTACCTGTTTGAATATCTCCTCGTCAAAGCCCCTGGTGGTGAGCACCACTGATCCGTAGTATATGATGCTGTCGTTTGTTGAGCCTATTGCATGCATCTCGTCGAGCACCACCGGAGCAATCGGCGCAGTTCCTGTGGCATGTTGGATATTCCTCGTGTTAAATCCAAGTTCGTGCAACCTGCGGATCCCGGTCTCGATCACCCGCCCTGCTACCTGAACCGAGCCGACAAGGCAGTTGGTTGGCGCAACCAGCGCAACAACCTCCTCAACATCAACCCTGCACTCATCTGCGATGAACTGCATGATCTCCCCATCAGGGAGCTTGTTTGATTCGAGTGCGATGACCGCGCATTCGGCGTCGTCACGATACGCTATCCGGTCAAAAATCTCGGTCGGTTTCTGCGCAAGCGCACGCGCCGGTCCCGAACCCATCGCAACATATTCCCCGACACCGATCTGCCAGCCTGCAGTCTGTGCGCCGAGACACGCGATGCACGGATGATCGGTGGCAACATCGATGAACGCAAGAGGTAGATTACCGATCCGGCGCACACCAAGCGACGCCGTTCCAAGACCACCCATACATGCCTCGATAAATCGTAAACCAGCTTCGTAGCTTCCGGAAACATCGATTCCGCAGTCAACGACCGTTGATCCGTTGTCGAGCGTATGCACATTGATCCTCAACTCCTCGCTCCAGCAGATCATCTCATCCACAACATCAACCGCAGCCTCATTCACCGATAACATGTCGATCACTCATGCGATATTACACCGTACCCGCATATAATTATATCGGATAGCCCCACGCGGATTCGAACCGCGGTCACAGGCTCCAAGGGCCCGCAGGATTGGCCACTACCCTATGGGGCTATGTGCGGATGTACTAATGTACTAATAGGTTGTGCAATATAAGAATAAATAACTATGTCGGACGCGGGGGTTGTTGCGATCAGGAACCTGATCCTGCTATGCGCATGTATGGGGCTTGTGGTTCTCATCGGCTATCTTGGATACCCGCAGGCAAAATGCACGCTTGTCTGCTACGACACAGTGGAACTGACGTTCTACATAGAGGGGGATCTTGATCCCGGAGACCAGATGCTGCATCTGAGTAATTATGATGTTGACACAGGAGTAATCATCAACAACGTGACTTATTCCACAAACAGGTCCGATCAACTGATCGATTCGCTGAACTGTGGCAGAAACCACATAACAGTCAGGTCAAATAACAAAACAACCGTGACCGTGTCTTATGATGTGCAGTACAAGCCGGTCATCGAACGGTTCCATATTGCAGGGCTTGAGGTCGGCGAGGAATCCGACTTCTTCATATATTCAGAGGATATTACGCGGTCATATATGCGCATAGAGAAGGAAAACCGCGAGATCGTCTTTAACCAGACGTTCAACGGATCAAAAATCCCGATCAAGATCGATGAAATCGGAAATTACGCCGTATACATGCAAGTGTACGGCGCAGGCTGGTCTGAGACGTATTACTCGGAATTCACAGCGTTTGCGGGCGTCACACAGATCATTGACAATGTGCCGCTGCTCAGGTCAAAGCCTGATGCGCCTGCATACCAGACAATGTTCCCGGTTACCATCGCCAGGGAGGACTGCGGCGTCCTGCTACTTCTCAAGCGATCTGCCAACGGATACCACCGGATGATACTTGGGCGGCTGCTTCCGTATCTGTCGTACTTGAGATGTAGGGGCGGTTCAGCAGTAGCAGTCAGGTATGGAGAGTTGTGGTGGGTGCTACTGATTCATAATGTTGCGCCTGATCTCCCGCACGACCTTGTAATGCAGCGCCACGATCATGTTTGCGATCGAACCAAAGATGAACAACTGAAGTCCGGCGATGACGAGCAGCGTTGCCAGAATCGTGAGCAGGACATGCGTGATTCCGTAGAGCCACTCGTTTACCACGTAGATGCCGACCCCGATGCCTGAAAGCATGGACAGCAACCCAAGCATTCCGAAGTAGATCATCGGATTGTGCAGCTTCGCAAGCTTGAATATGGTCATCCCGATCCTTGCCCCGTCCCTGATCGGGTTTAGCTTCGTCTCAGCCCCTTTTCGTCTCGGCAGGTATGTGATCGGAACCTCTACGACCCTTAGATCCTTCTTGACGCACTCGACCGTGATCTCGGTCTCGACCTCAAAGCCGGTCGCATCAAGTTCGATCCATTTATACGCATTCTTATTAAAAGCGCGGTATCCGGACAGGATGTCCTTGAGCAATCCACCGTAAATGAAGCCGAACATACGGTTAATGATCTTATTTCCAATCAAATTGAGTTTTGTGAATGCGCCTGGCGAGAAATTGGCGAGTCGATCTCCGATGACGTGATCTGCCTGCCCGGCAAGCACAGGTTCGAGCATCGTATCGATCTCCTCTGGCAGGTATGTGCCATCGCCATCGATCATCACCAGATATTCATCCTTGATCGTGGCAAACGCCTGCTGGACTGCCTGCCCCTTGCCTTTTCCGGTCTGGACGATTACCTCTGCACCAGCGCTTGCGGCAAGCTTGCGGGTATCATCAGTGCTGTGCCCATCGATCACCAGCACCCGGTAACCTGCTGACACAAAACTCTTCACGATGTCAGAGATCGTCTCTGCCTCGTTGAGCGTCGGCACAAGCACGCAGACATTGCCGCAAACCCCACTGCCATCGGTCATGTTATTTTTATTGGGGTCTTTAACTCCCCTACTCGCGTGAGGGTGACCTCGAGGATGCCGTTGCGGCAGCTTGCGGTAGCGCTTGCCGGGTCAACTCTCGCCGGAAGTTCTACAGTCTCTTTGTATGTTTGGTCTTCGATGTGCACCTGTATCGTAAGTGTGCTTTCGGTTGCATCCAGGGATATCTCTTCCTTTTCAACATCGGTCAGCTCTGCAACCACATGCACGCAAGTCTCAGTCTCAAAGACCTCAAGCAGCGGTCTTCGCCCCGAATAATCCGGAGTGTCTGCCATCACAGGACAACACCCAAACTCAAGAACCTCGGGCGCCTCCCCGGGACGCTTTGTTATGGAAAACCCATACATCGCCGGGGCGGTACTGTCGATATCTCCGATCTGTTCGATCAAATCTTCGATCATCTCATCAAAAATATCGAAATCGATGGGTGCATCGTCAGAACTTCTTTTTCGTCTCATGTGACATCACTCACAGCATCTCTGGTTGCAACCATAAAAAGGTTACCGTTCAATCAGCGTGAATACGCATATCTCTTCAGGATTACGTTTTTCCTTGCAAAGATATGTTGTATGGTAGATACTTGAAGATAAACCTGCAAGAAAGCCACGAATGAAGTTGCAGTTATCCTCATCCGCGTTTAGCTCGAAGACTGCGCGCAGTGTCACCACAAATCCGTCGTCCCTCTCAATCTCCATCTTTGTGAACCAGTCAGAAAACATCATGCTGCTTAGAATATTCTTGAAGATAGCGTCCTGATCAAGACCCTCTGGTATGTTCATCCGGCTGTAATATTTTTCCGCAAGTTGTTTGCCAAAATTGTACAGTATCCCCTCACTCCCCTTGCCGATCACATCAACGAGTGAATTCATCAGCAACACCAGATCATCAGCCCTCGGATAGATTGGGATGTTGACGGTATCATTCCATTTCATGCTATTTGATATCATCCTATAACCTCATAACCTTTTTGACCTGTTCGGCAACATGTTGCAGTTCGATCGTCACCAGCCCAACGTTGGCACCAGGATCAAGCATCGCCAGCAGCGAGGCGTCATTCAGATTGAACACGACAATAATACCTTCGCCAGTATGAATGGTGGCATGATCAAACAGAGGCAAGCCAAGGTTATGGACCGATCTGTTTGCCATCCCTACAAGTGATGCGTTGATCGCATGTGCGACCTGTGTATCGTAAGAGTGGTCACGAAACCGGTCCGCGATCTTAAGACCGTCTGTAGATGATACGACAATTCCGCGTATACATTCGACGCGGGAACTGACATCCGCAAGAATTGCGTTCAATTGGTCAATCGTCGTTAGGGACATGGCAACACCGTTGTTGTATTTCAGGGAACAGGGACCCCCCTGCAAAGCATTAACATGTATAGAAGGAATCTGACTCATATAAACCTGTCGGATTGTTGCCAGATACCGGTGTATTATAACAGAATAACAATATAGCATAGAGACAGTACCGGAGTGTACACCGGCAAGACTCCTGATGCATGAATCAGGAGATTGTATAACCACTTAGCAAGATAAACGAAGCCATTCGAATGTGTGAACTGGTGATTTACACCTCTGTTTGATCGTCGTATGGGGGAAATATTATTCTGGGATTATGCAACGATGTTCATGACCAAATGTTATATCCGGTAGATATCAGACCGGACAACATCCGACATACCATATCACACACCAACCCCCAACTCCCCTGCCCACAAGCTCACATCTCTGATTTGCCTCACCGATCGAAGTTGAAGTTCTCCTTCACGATCTTGAGCGCACAGAAGTCTCCGCACATTGTGCATGCCTCAGTGTCCTCGGGAAGCCTGCTGTTTCTGATCTCCCGTGCACGTCCCTCATCGATTGCAACCTCGTACTGCCTGCCCCAGTCCAGATCACGCCGTGCTCGTGCCATATCGAGATCCCACGCTCGTGCACGGTCGCCGTACTTGATCACGTCGGCGACATGATCAAGTACGGCGACGTGAGCAGCGATCCGTGAAGCCATCACGCCTTCGTAGACATCCTCGACGTTCGGGAGTGCGAGATGCTCTGCGGGCGTCACATAGCAGAGGAAGTCGGCTCCGCATGAACTGGAGATTGCGCCGCCGATTGCGGTTACGATGTGGTCGTAGCCGGGCGCAATATCGGTAACGAGCGGTCCTAACATGTAGAACGGCTTTTCGCCGGTCAGGCTCTTCATCAGGGTCACGTTCGTATCGATCTCGTTTATCGGGACGTGACCCGGACCCTCGACTATCACCTGGACGCCTGCCTCATGCGCCCGGTCGCCCAGTTCCGCATGCATGATCAGTTCCTGGATTCCTGCCCGGTCGGTCGCATCATGCACGGCGCCCGCCCTCATGCCGTTTCCCATCGAGAGCGTGACCTCGTGCTCGTTCATGATCTCGAGAAGGTAATCGAATTCGCTGTAAAGGGGATTTTCCTTCTCATTGTGCAGCATCCACGCAGTCATGAATGCGCCGCCTCTTGAGCAGAGCCCGCCGTACCTGCCCTGATTCTTGAGACGCTCGACTGTTAAGAGGTTAATCCCCGTGTGGATCGCCATGAAGTTTGTTCCGAGCTTTGCCTGCTCTGCCGTGATTCTGAAGAGGTCGTCAGGGTTCATGTTCACGACTGCGCCGTCCTTATCGATCGCCTCGATAAACGCCTGATACAGCGGAACGCTCCCTACAGAGAGCGGTGTTGCCGCAATCACCCGTTTTCTGACCTCGACGAGATCGCCACCTGTCGAGAGTTCCATCAGGCTGTCTGCGCCCGCCTTCTCTGCCATCTTCGCCTTCTCAACCTCGAGATCGATGTCTACGATGTCAGATGACGTGCCCACCGACGCGTTCACCTTGGTGCGCATCCCTTTGCCGACGCCGCACGCCCGGGTCTCTCGATACGGGCTTACTGGGATCACGATTCTTCCGCTTGCAACACCTCTCTGTACGAATTCCGGGTCAACGCCTTCCACTTTCGCGACGGTCTTCATCTCTTCCGTTACTGTTCCGTTCTGTGCATCTCTTACAAGACTCATAGTCCTTGGTGACGGTGGACTAATATTTAACTCTTCTTAAAAAATAAACTGGAACTCGACTCAAGTGGATTTGAGTTCTGGTTACCCGCAATCACCGACGCATCATCCTGAACCGGGCAAGCTGGAACCAGAGGGCAGTTTTAATCGTGAAGATCCCAAAAGGGAAAACAGTTTGGAAAAGGAAAACACTGAAAACTCGTTTCCATATTCAAGGTGTTCATGTTTCACCCCATCCGCATCTCGATCTCTCTCCGCCATCGTGACTCATACGCATCGACCGCACATCTTCCGTCCATGACGTTGGATATGGTTTTGCTACCCCCTTTCCAGAATATTCACAACGTCAGCAGGGTTTCTTGATACCGCCCATCGCCACGTACCAAAGCCACCATGGCAATTGACCGCGGTCACCCATTCATCCAAAAATCCTCGCTTTGTTCTATCCCGCTCCGTTTCCTGCCCCTTTGTCTCGAGGATGAGGAACTCTCCTGTTTTCAGCCGGATGATGAAATCCGGGCGGTATTTTCGGACCACGCCTCTAAAGATGTAGAGTATCTCAAATCCAAGATGGTCATTCTTCACCCATGCAACAACTTCGGGATTGCGATCGAGCTCGAATGCCTCACTGGCTTCCCAAGTACTATCGAATACGCAGTGGCTGATATGGGATCGTTCGGTCTTTTCACACGGTTTGCCGGTGTACCATGTTCTCATATCTCCAGTTGAACGAATCGGGTTGTCGATATCAAAAACGGGTACGATGGATTCTGTGTTCTCAAAACGGATCGCTTCCCAGATATGCTGTACCACCTTGGTTCGATTGAGTGTGATCAAGACGCGGCGTTTTACATCATCATTCGAGAACGTGGGGGGACTGATTTTAATTTTTTCAGAGGAGATGAATTCTCCCACCAGTTCAACCAGTTGAGCCAGCAAAACTTCCTTGCTGCCTTTCCATGTTGGTTTCATCTGATCGAAGACCTCTCTTGCCGTTTCAAAGATGGTCTTTTGCATCCTGACCCTGCCCAGTGGTTCGAGATCGATCTCAGAAATTCTCGTAACGTCAGGTTTCCCTTCGATGGTTGGAGCCATATCTGCCAGTGTCGCAGTCTCATACGCGTCCAGTTCCAATGGTTCTACGTTATCCATCTCCAGTTCCAATCGTGGATGATAAACGTGATCGATACGGATGATGTTGGGCCACCGTATCGCATATTGCTGTTTTTTGGTGACAGGCTCGATCCTTGTTTTCGGAGTCGGCGGGGGTGGTGGAGGGCCATCATGTGACTCATGTGGCAGGAATGTGAATGGCACGCCAAAGATGTTCACATACTCGGCATCGAACAACTTGGTATCCGGATCAACCTCATAAGATGTTCTGCGGAGTC
>DAOWIV010000186.1 GCA_030640725.1 Methanosarcinales archaeon
ATAATATAAAATGTTGGTCGTAAAAATGAAGAGATATATCTAACGATAGGGGGTGGAAGTGGGCAAGAAGCAGTCTGCTGCAACTGATTTTCTACTACAGTGCCATCAAAAATTAGCGATCAGCCGTGGGAAAGGCGGGATGTAACACGAACTAAATGATCGTATGCCTTCTCAAGATTCTTATCTTTATCTTGAATATTTAACTCAGGATTAAAATATTGAGATATGTGTGCAAACGCATTTTCAAGTTCAATCACCATCTGGAGAGGTTTGTCGCCGATGTATCCAACCAAATCGGAATATGCCGGCACAAATTCGGTTCTATAGAACTTAAAAATTTCCTCTATATCCATGGAATTTGTTACCTTGTCTATGTGTTTATTGTCTCGTCAAACATGCGATCTATATCGTAATCTCTTAGCTTAAAGATATTACCCCTATTAGATACAATACCATGACCACAAGGTTCGATGACTCGTAGTTCTCTACCGATTTGATCTTCTATAAATTTCTCAACATCTGATGTCGTAGAGAACTTTTCTATATCTACACCATATTTTTCTTCGAATATCACAGTTTTCCTCATTGCTTTGGAGTGTCTGTCAGCCCGCATTTCGAGTAGCCTCCTATATTCACATCATGCATTCATATCACTTTCGATAGAATACTAAACACTTTCGATAGAATACTAAACACTTTCGATAGAATATGATTAGAACTAATCATATATAAAGTTTATTCACGCAATTGCAAGCACCACATGATTCCTTTTTAAAAACACATTCATTTATAATTCATATCCTCTATTTATTCCACCCCACAAAACCCTTTCGATCATCCGATTCACATCCGACCCCCAACACACGAGGAAGCATCGTGCCTGTCTCCGAAGTCACTAAACCCCGGACTTAAGTACGGAGCCTGTACATAGCGTTTTCGCATTCGGCTTCTCCTGATTTTGTATGTATCTCTCCACAACCTCCCACCCATGACCAACCGAACCATGGAAGCAAGATGGTGCCCAGAGACTTTTACTGCACCATTCCTTGAGGTGTGGAAATGCTTTGCGCAGTTCTCTACTACTCCTTCCTTTTATTCTCTTGGCTATATAGCTCACAGAGTACTTTGGAGGGTATTTCACAAAAAGGTGAACATGATCAACATTCACTGCCATGTCAATGATCTCGATGTTGAGATCCTTGCAGGTTTTCCGGATAATACCATCCAGCGCAAGCGCGACATCGCCAACCAAGATCTTCCCGCGATATTTAGGTGAGAAGACCATGTGGTCAGTCAATAATGAAACAGTGTGCCGATCATGGCGGAGTTCTCTACGCTCCATACAGCGAATGTGAGAACCCATCTTATATGAATCTTCTGAAAAAGTATTTTTGAGAAGTCGAAGAATTATGATCCGCATCACCCCTACTTTAGGTTGTACTACCTCTTGTCAGGTCCACAAATTAAATTGTCATGACAATAGTGATATACTTTTTCGTAAATGAAAACTACAATAAACCATTGATAAATGCTGACTGCACCCCAACCATGCATTCCACCGTATAGCTGCCGGCACTCACACCGGAAACGGCAGCCCGTCCACCCCATGCTTGGTAAAGTTCTTGATGATCTCATAGACATCGTCATACTGGTCGATGCCGCGGTTGCGCATCTCATCGAGTATCCGCGCCCGCTGGAAGAGGTCGTCATAGATCTTTCGCGTGTCCTCGTACCCCTGGATCTTCGCAATCTTATCCTCGAGGATGAAACTGTTGTTAAGCCCTCTAAACGAGTGGAGATCAGTTTCAGGGTCCCACATGAAGACCGCTCTCGTGACGACGCCGCCCACATCCTCGTAGTACCCCTCGATCTCCTCAATCGAGAGACAACGTCGCAGGAACTTTCCTTTCACGTAAACAGCCTGCAGGATCATTGCGACGTTCAGGTTATCGATAAACGTGACCGGAATGTTGATCGGGTCACCGGTAAGCCTCTGGATCATCTTTTTGACCGCTGACGCGTGGAACGTGGCGATTACCGGGTGACCGGTCTGCATCGCCTGAAACGCGGTCGCGCCCTCTGCACCACGGATCTCGCCGACGATGATGTAATTTGGTCTCGATCTGAGCGCGGCTTTCAGCAGCAGGAACGTATCGACCCTCGAATCCTCAGGTCCCGATTCCCGTGTTATCAGCCGCTGCCAGACGTCATGTGGCGGTAGAACCTCTGGCGTGTCCTCGATGCTGTATATCTTGGATTTCTCTTGGATGAAGCAGAGACACGCATTCAGCATCGTTGTTTTTCCTGATGCGGTCTCGCCTGAGAAGAATACGCTCATTCCGTTCTCAAGACAGAGCCACAGATACGCAGCCATCTCGCTGTTGATGGCGCCCCAGTTGATCAACTGGATGATGCTTACTGACTCCTCACTGAACTTCCGCATCGTGAAACTGCTGCCCGCGATGCTGATGTCCTCGCTGTAGATGATGTTGATCCTTGAGCCGTCAGGCAGCGCGCCGTCGGCGATCGGCGTGGACTCGCTCACAGGTCGTCCGATGCGCTCGCTCATGCTCCGCATCCAGTCGTCAAGATGCTTCTGGTCACCGAAACCGAGGTTGGTCTTGATCATATCGAATTTTTTGTGGATGATATATATATTATGTACACCGATGCTGTGGATATCCTCAAGATACGGATCCCTGATGACCGGTTCGATTGGACCTGAACCAACGATGTCCCGTTCAAGATAATATGCCAGCTTGTTGTATTCCAGCTGGGTCAGCGAAACCTTATGATCAACCATCCCGAATCCGAGCTTTTTAGGGATGCTTTTTTTGGCGGTATCCGACCCGCCCGAACCGATCACCACCGATTCGCCGAAGAGCTTTGAGATCTGCTCCCGAAGTTCAGTCTCTGATGCCGGAACAGGTTCATTCGGTGCTTTCTCAAGGATCAGGTTCTTCACCTCATCAAGCTTCTCCCGCTCCTCCGGCAACAGCACCGGCTCGATTGCGATGTAATCGACCTTAGCCGCCTTTTCAGTGCCATATAAGTGAATGAAAACCGGATCTCCAACCGGAAGGAGAATATTTGGAAATGTGGGAAGGTCTCCTGAAAGTTTTGTCATAAATTCAGGAATTGTGTTGGTCTCTTTGTGAAATTTATCGATATATTCTTTCAAATGCGGATTTCGCTGCATTGCCATCTCAAATTCATTCATTTAGCACACCCCCTCACGAAACTGCTGATATCTCGATGACCAGTCCGACATTCGGCTCGATCCGAAATCCGACCATCTGGGTCACCTGTCCTTTCGCTCCGGTGAACTTGTTGACGACTATCGTCCGTTTGATCTCATTTCCGGAGGCTTTGACATTCAACGATATGTAGATATCACTGGATGAATGCAATACCGACATGATGTTCTTGTCCAGCTGGTCCGGTTCAAGGGTGATAATAATGATCTTTCCGATTCCGTTTAGTTTCTTGAAGAACGAGACGAGATCAAGAGTCTTTTCAGCATCTGCGCTGTACCTGATCAACGCCGAGATCGTGTCGATGATAATCACATCGTTCGCGAATAGCTCCTTTGCACCCATCAGGCGCTGTAAAAAGTCATTCCTGGTCTTTGCTGCCTGCACGAGTGGTATTACCGGAATAAACAGCAGTTTCCCCTTAAGCAGGTGGTTTGCGATCGGGTAATCGAGAGAATACATCTGGTTGATGAATCCTTTGGTAGTCTGCTGGGTTGAGACGAGAGTTATTGAGGTTCCGTTGTCCACCATACCGTAACAGATCCGCTGGCTGATTGTGCTCTTGCCACTACCGTTGCCACCCTCTATCACTACCAGCGATCCGGGCGGGAAGCCGTCTCCGAGCTTACGGTTGAGTTCATCACGTTCGAGATAGAATGATTTTAATTCTGCCAAATTGGGTCACCTTTTATAATATGATTCGTTCTTCATGTTGTAGTAGAGTATCCGCAGCCGCTGGTCATCGAGACTGTGGGTAGGGGACCAGTATTCGATCAAAAATCCGATAATCGGGGTAACTTTGGTTTGTGAGCCGGCAAATTTGTTGACAAGGATGGCATACCTGAGATCACCCTTCTCCAGCTTTTTCCTGAGTACCAGATATATATCAGAGGCCGATGAGAACATATTCATTACATCAGGATCGAGCACACCCGGGTCTATCGCAAGGACGATCGTCTTTTCGAAAGAAACTGTCTTCTTGAAGAAATTTACCAGATCGATCGTTTTTTGTGCATCTATGCTGTGCGATATCAACGCCGAGATTGTATCGATGATAACCACATCATTATTGAACAGTGCTTTTGCCGCCATCAACCGCTGGATAAAGTTGGACCTTGGCTTTGTCTCCTGTGTCAGCGGCAGAACCGGAATGAACAGCAGTCTGCCGCCTGCCAGATGCTTTGCAATCGGGTAATCGAGTGCCTGCATCTGGAAGATGAACCCCTTCGTTGTCAGTTGAGTGGATATGTATGTTACTGACACGTCGTTCTCCAGCAGCCCAAAGCAGATCCGCTGGCAGGTGATACTCTTACCGCTACCGCTCGCCCCCTCTACCAGTACCAGTGACCTGCGGGGAAATCCGCCCCCGAGTTTCTGGTTCAGCACATCACGCTCGATCCAGAATGAATATACAGCCCCCAATCTCTGCACCTGTATCTTCAATTATGCGTCTATCGTATTAAATCTTCTTGATGTGTAAGCTGGCATACCATTAAATATGTAACGTGCATTGCCAGAATACAGTAACGATCACTGATTACCGGAGTAAAGATTTATAAACATACGCATATAATGCCATATCAACCAATCAAGGATGTGCTGGAATGGATACAAAGAATACGATATATTCTGCGATGATGGTCATATCTGCGCTTGTGCTGACGGTTGAGTGGCTCAGATGGCTGGAAAACGACAACCCTGTGATCTATGTCTCTGCGATGGTGCTGGTCGGGTCGCTTGCCGCTATGATCATAGATATAGCTGCGCGGATCACGGAGATTAATTTCAAGATCGATAGGAAGGAACAATCGTTGCGAATCAACATTCAGGGCGTGGAAGAGAATATGGAACGCAAGCTGGATACGATGATTAGCGAGAATAAAGCCAGTATACAAGAGATTACAGGCCGATTATACAGGTAACCCCCTAATCATGCGAAAAGCAACCATACACCGAAGTACCAGTGAAACCAGGATCGATATAACGTTTGTTATCGAGGGTACTGGCGCATCAGAGATCGACACAGGAGTTGCGTTCCTTGACCATGTGCTAAGTTCGTTTGCAAGGCACGGGTTATTTGACCTGACGATCAGTGCGACAGGCGACCTCGAACTCGGCGACCACCATCTGGTCGAGGATGTCGGCATCACGCTCGGTCAGGCAATATCAGAGTCACTCGGCGACCACGCCGGGATTGCACGATTTGCAGACATCCGGGTGCCGATGGACGAAACAGTTGCAAGCGTGATCCTTGATCTGAGCGGCAGGAGCTATCTGGTGTTTGATGTGGATTTCTCGTCGGATGTGGTAGGTGATCTCACAACGCAGATGGTGCCGCACCTCTTTCACTCGCTGATCAGCAACGCCGGCATCAATGCACACATCTCGGCACAGGGCAAGAACGATCACCACCTGATCGAGGCGATCTTCAAGGCGTTTGGGATCGCGCTTGCCAGGGCAGCGACAATCGAGCGATCAGACATCCCGAGTACGAAAGGCGTGCTTACTCAAACCTGACGGGCATGATGAGCGGCGTGGAGAAGAAGGGCGTAAAGACCGCAGGGGCTGCAAAGGTGATAAATGGGTCGAAGGTTCTGATTATGGGTCTGACGTGCAGAGAATGTACCGGATACGAGGGAATCTCCTGTGAAGGGGATGGTACGGGAGCTTAAGGAGTTTGGTGTGGATGCGAAAGTTGATCGTGACGGTGGCATAATATCTGTAGAGTTGGGTATCTTGAGATTATGGGGGCGTGACGCCTCATTGGCATAGGTAGGTGCATCGGTGAATTTTGCCCCAAAGCGTGAGTGGTCGAATGTTTATAGAATCAGAAAAGAGAACGGGTAGCCATTACACCTGCACTCCATAACCTATACCTACAACCACCGCGGCAACCGCACACCCATCTGCGCCGCCATCGCCCGAAGTTCATCATGAATGCCCGGTCAAGTTTCAGCAGCACGACGCCATATATGACAGCGGCAACCGCCACCGGAACCAGTGTGAACCAGATGTTGGAAAGCGGCACCACCAGACGGTAGACGCCAACGAACAGCCCTATCATCGCTGATGCGACCAGAATATTGCGGACGGAAGCATATTCCAGCCGCACATCAATGATTCGCTTCAGCACACGGTATGCAAGTACAGCGTTCAGAGTCATCGTCAAAAGCGTTGTTATCGCAGCACCGGTGATTCCCAGCACCGGAATCAACGTTATGTCCAGCAGAATGTTCGCTATCGATGCCACCGCTGCCACCTTGAATGACTCTTTCGGACGATCCAGCGCAAGGAGACCCATCGTCTGTAAATACATGAACAAAGAGATATTAAGAGCCAGGGCTATAGTAATATCCTATGAATGTCGCGATCATCGGGACGGGATATGTCGGAACAGTAACCGGCACATGTTTTGCAGAACTCGGTCACAACGTGGTTTGCGTGGATGTCGATGCGGCGAAGGTTGACCAGATAAACGCCGGAATTCCTCCGATTCACGAGCCCGGGCTTCCTGCGCTTCTGAAGACACATGTGGGGAAACGATTGCGGGCAACAGATGATTACAACGATGCGATTCTGAACTCAGAGGTGACATTCATCTGTGTCGGGACGCCGTCCGGAGATGACGGGCGGATCGATCTCTCGATCGTCCGCTCCGCATCAACGAGCATCGGGAAGGCGCTTGCAGAGCGGAGTGCGGATGCATCCCATACATACCATGTCGTGGTGGTCAAGAGCACGGTTGTCCCGGGGACGACTGATGAGGTGGTTGCGCCGCTCATCCGGGCGAACGGAGGTGATGCGGGGGTTGTCGGGATTGCGATGAACCCTGAGTTTCTGAGGGAAGGAAAAGCGGTGCATGATTTCATGAATCCTGATAAGATCGTCATCGGCGGTGACGCACGCGCCGTAGACACGGTAGCCCGGCTATATGAGAAGATCCCATGCGAGATCACACGAACAGACACGAGAACCGCAGAGATGATCAAGTACGCAAACAACTCATTTCTTGCCACGAAGATATCGTTTGCAAACGAGATCGGGAATATCTGCAAGAAACTCGGAATCGACGTTTACGAGGTCATGTCTGCGATCGGAAAGGATTTCCGGATCTCGGAGCAGTTTCTGAATGCTGGCGCAGGCTTTGGCGGATCGTGCTTCCCGAAGGACGTGAAGGCGCTGATCGGAAGGGCGGGTGAGCTTGGATATGATCCGCTGCTGTTAAACGCCGTTATCATGATAAACGAGGAACAGCCGATGCGCATGATCGAACTGCTCACAAACCGGATCAGGGACGTCCGTAACAGGAGGATCGCAGTTCTGGGACTCTCGTTCAAGAACGACACAGATGACATACGCGAGTCAAGATCGATACCAGTCATCAGGGAACTCCTGAATCGGGGCGCAACGGTTGCTGCTTATGATCCGCTCGCTGCAGAGAATATGCGGGAAGTTTTTCCGGACATTTTGTATTGCGATAGCGCAAAAAGCGCGCTCGAGGACGCTGATGCGTGCCTGATCATGACTGAGTGGGCTGAGTTCGGATCGCTGGATCAGGAGTTCGATGCGATGAGGGAGATTGTTGTCATCGATGGCAGGCGAATGGTCTCGCTCGATCGAGGGGTTTACGAGGGTATATGCTGGTAGAGACGAGGAGTACGAGGTGAATAAATGATTAAAAAGGCGGTAATCCCTGCTGCGGGGCTTGGAACAAGATTCCTTCCTGTTACGAAATCGATGCCGAAGGAGATGCTCCCGATCATCGATAAACCGATCATCCATTTCGTTGTGGAAGAGGCGGTTGCTTCCGGAATTGGGGATATCCTGATCATTACAGGCAGGGGCAAACGGGCTGTGGAAGACTATTTTGACACATCTCCGGAACTTGAAAGCCACCTCCTTAAAAATGGGAAGGATAAGCTGTTACAGGAAGTGCAAGACATCTCTTCGATGGTGGACATCCATTACATACGGCAGAAAGATCCAAAGGGTCTTGGAGATGCAGTTTTGAGGGCGGAAAGGCACGTCGGCGACGAACCATTCGCAGTGTTGCTTGGTGATGACATTATCAGGGGAGAACTCTGCATAAAACAGTTGATGGATGTTTATGAGGTGCATAAGTGCTCTGTGCTGGCAGTGGAAGTGGTAGATGACGTGAGCAAATACGGGATCGTAAAAGGCAGCAAGATCGATGAGTCGATCTACCGTGTCGATGATATCATCGAAAAACCAGATGCGCGCGATGCACCATCAAAGATGGGGGCGATCGGGAGATACATTCTTACGCCAGCGATATTCTCGTGCATCAGGGAGGTAGAACCCGGGTTTGGGGGCGAGATACAACTGACCGATGCCATAAGGATGCTTATTGATGCGGAGGGTGTTTATGCGTATGCATTCAGGGGAAAGCGATACGATGCCGGGGATAAAGCCGATTACATAAGAGCGATCATCGATTTTGCGCTGGAAAGAGAGGATTTAAGAGAAGCGATTGAGAATTATCTACAGGTGGTGAGATGAAAGCACTGGTAACAGGATGCGCGGGATTCATAGGCTCCCATTTGACAGAACGATTGCTGAGAGACGGTTTAGATGTGATCGGGATCGATTGCTTCACCGATTACTATTCGAGGGAATATAAAGATGGGAATCTCAAAAATGCTCTCAAGAATAAAAATTTTACTTTTATAGAAAAAGATATACTATTTATGGACGCATTCCCTGATGTGGATTACGTCTTCCACCAGGCAGCACAGGCAGGGGTACGGAAGAGCTGGGGCGGGGACTTTGAGATATATACGATGGACAATATTCTGGCGACTCAACGGTTGCTGGAATACTACAAGGATTGCGAGATAAAGAAATTCGTCTATGCCTCATCGACATCGGTCTATGGGGACTGCGAACTACCAATGAAGGAGACTCGTATGCTAAAGCCAGTCTCTCCTTACGGTGTTACAAAACTGGCAGCAGAAAACCTATGTTATCTTTATTATAAAAACTACGGTGTGCCGACGGCGTCGCTCAGGTATTTCACGGTATACGGTCCGAGACAGCGACCTGATATGGCGATACACCTCTTTGTCAGGGCGATCCTCGATGGTGAAGAGATAACAGTCTATGGGGATGGTGCGCAGACACGGGATTTCACATTTGTGGATGATGTGGTTGAGGCTAACATGCTTGCAGCGATCTGTGACTCGCAGGGGGAGGTCTTCAATGTCGGTGGCGGCACAAGGATCGTCAATGAATTGATCGGGGTCATGGAGAATGTCACGGGAAGGAAAGCTGTTGTCAGATACATCGAAAGCAGAGAGGGGATGTCAGGGATACGCTGGCGGATGCCGGTATGATTGGTAAGCTCGGATGGAAACCGAGAGTCGGAATCGAGGAAGGG
>DAOWIV010000034.1 GCA_030640725.1 Methanosarcinales archaeon
ATTGCTTCCAACTGATATTTTGTTGGATCAAGTTTTTTACGCAATGATATAACAATTGAGAAAAAAGAAATCATGAGATTCATGATTGTGCTTTTTATCATCTCTATAAAAGTAATTTGAAGTTTTGGTCTAATTTTATTTTTTAGGTCATTGCCATAAAGTGTAGTGCTATTTGTTAAAATATTCCCTAAAACAATATTCCTGGGAGCAAAGACTGCTGAAAATACTCTATTTACCCTAAAAATTTTATGAAAATTTCTGGAAATCCGGCCTCGATGATCTCCACACCAACATCATCCAGTTTCCGTGCGATATCGATCTTCTCCTGCTCGGTAAACGCAATCCCCGCAGCCTGCTCGCCGTCACGGAGTGTCACATCGCAGATCTCAATGTCTTTTGGCTTCAGCTTGATGAAGTCCATCAACGTGTTTCGTGAGTACTCGATATGGTCTTCCATGATTATGGTGAAGGTCGGGTTTTTAGAAAAAGGTTTGTGCATGTTGATCCGGGTCATGGTTTCCCGTCGCCGGATGGACGAGCCATGACCGATAGTATTAAATCCGTGCGCGGTCAACATATCGGAAGAGCGCTGATGGTCTAATGGCTATGACTGGGGCCTTCCAAGCCCCAGGTCCGGGTTCGATTCCCGGTCGGCGCACTCCCTATTTTTCCGCCCGGTTACCTGCCCACGTCATGCCAGCGCTGCCAGCAAGTATCCCTGCTATGGAACTGATATCCGCATCGGTCTTAAACGCTGTCCCTGAGAAATGCGTTCTTGATGCCTCAAATCCTGCATCCCGGAGTAGATCGATGAACCCATCGATCTTCATCGGCGAAACCCCGACTGCGCGGCAGATCAGGTGATGTTCATAGAATGTCGGAATGTTGATCTCGTTTTTGCAGGTGCCAACAAGTTTGATCGCCTGTTTATCAGATTCCCTATCGATCAACTCGGAATAAACCGATTCACAGAATGCCAGGTCATACAATCTCCCGAGCCACATCGGACCGGAAGCTTTCATCCGGTGTCCGCATATCCGGCATCGATCCAGGACCCGGGGCACGATGCCGGCTACCGGTTCCCTGAAACCGCAGTTGTTGCAGTGAACAATGAAACCAAGTTGTTTCATCGACTTATCGGCAGAAGTGGCGCTTTTCAGCACTCTTGCATACACCCGGACATAATGCCGTCTTGCATAAGCAAGGAGAGGGACCATCGCCCGGTCGCCCACAGCAAGCGCTCGTGCGATCGCGCCCATCAGCACCCGGACCCCGGTCTCGGCATGATACTCGTTATTCACCGGCACACACGCGTATTTACGGATCCCTGCGTTCAGGTGCGCCCCGCAGAGCGGCGCAGTGTCGGTTGCGGTTATGCAGAGCATCTTTTTGGCAGATCTTGATGCAGCGGCAAGGAACGGCGCAGGCGATCCGAACGGGTCAATATCAACGACGTCGAACCGTCTCTGGTGGAGCAGGACATTTGCATCCTCGTTTGTGACCTCGCAGCGCGATTGCATCCCGTTCAAAACGATATTTTGCCGGATCAGGCAGGCGGCATCCGGACTACGGTCATTGATCGTGACTGCAAGCCCAAGTTCTGATGCAGCCCGCAAGCCCCGGATGCCGGTTGCGGCGAACGTGTCAAGATAGGACTCAAGAGTGTCTACTGTGCCTGTGAATGCGGCAAGCGACGCGATCGTGAGATCACGGTCAAAGGTCGTGTGCGGGTTGTAGAACGCATCGCCCTGTTCTACGGTTGTGTCGTGTTCGGTGATCCGGGGTGTCATCGTTCTTTTAATCTTTTAAATATCTCATTTTTAAATGTCCCATTACCGGTATCTTACGTTCTCTTTCATCCTGCGCGGATTGACTGGCAGTTCCAGCCCGTAGGGGGCGCGGACTTAAAAATTAAATAGACGCATTTAATGAGTTTTCTGATGGTTTTTTCATACCTTCATGATGCCACAATCCCTCCACCATCCACCCATCGCCCGTTTTCACATATCGCGCATCCGGTCGACTGCCTCTCGTATCCGGTCAGTGGGGCGGGTCATCGAGAACCGCACATATCCCTCTCCGCAGTCTCCGAATCCCACGCCAGGCGTTGCCACGACTCCGATTTTGTCGAGCAGTTCACTGGAGTACGACATCGATGTGTAACCATCCGGCACTGGCGCCCAGACGTAGAACGTAGCTTTTGGTACCGCAGCATCGATACCGAGTGCATGTAAGCCAGCAATCAGCAGATCTCTTCGTTCAGCGTATATCTTGCACATATCCCCGACGCAGTCCTGCGGACCGGTGAGTGCGGTAATGGCAGCCTCCTGCACAGCCTCGAACGCTCCTGAATCGATGTTTGTCTTGACGCTACCAAGACCTGCGAGGATATCGGTGTTCCCGACCGCAAAACCGATGCGCCAGCCGGTCATGTTGTACGTCTTTGAGAGCGAATGCATCTCGATTCCGACATCCATTGCACCCGGCACCGACA
>DAOWIV010000244.1 GCA_030640725.1 Methanosarcinales archaeon
CCCGTGCAGTAGCTGCCTGTTCAGGTTGGTTATATCGACGGTGTCATGATCCACGATCCTGATCCTGCCGATGCCTGCTGCTGCAAGGTACATCGATACCGGGGAACCAAGCCCGCCAGCGCCTGCGATGAAAACATTCGTATTTCTGAGCCTTTCCTGACCCTCTTCCCCGAATACCGGCATTTGCCGATCGTATCTTCCTGGTTCGCTCTTCTCCGGCATATTTAGCACATCCGATGGGGGCAGGTGTAAATCGTGAATTTATCTTCCCTTGCAAATCCAATCAGCATAATTCCTGCCTTATCTGCCGTCATAATCCCCTTATCGGTAGACGCGGATCTCGATACCACGATCGGGATGCCGGCGTTGGCGGCTTTTGACACCATCGCTTCCGGCTGCCTACCAGTGCAGCCGATGACACAGGTAGACAGATCAATATTGTTCAAGACGGCATATCCAACGACCTTATCGACTGTATTATGCCTTCCCACATCTTCACTTTTTGCAACAAGCTTTTTACCAGAGAAAAGGACCGAACAGTGCGTCCCCCCGGTCTTCTTCCATGTTTCAGACGTGGTTGCACTCATGATGTTAAAAACATCTCCCTTGCTGATTGTTACGTCAGAACCTGATCTTTCCGGTTCTTTTATCTCTGATGTAAAGACGCGGATCTCATCTCCTGCCACGTACACATCGGAAATTTTAGAAACACGGGAGATGCCAGATGCCAGCCCTTCGCAGATGATGTGACCTGCTCCCAGTTCTTCGAGCTGGCAGGGGGTGGCGACCAGCTCGACAAGGAATTCATTGTTCAGATACAGGCGAAACGTTTCCTCGACGCAGACGTCGCCAACCGTCTCTGTCAGTTCGCCGTTTTCCATGAGGATCGCCGAACACTGGCGGATACTCATCAGGTCTCCTCTCCGACCCATTTCCCGCCAGCTCCGTCCTTGTGTAGCTCTTTCTTCCACATTGGCACCCTTTCTTTCAGCTCGTCTATCATATATTCACATGCAGCAAACGCATCCTTCCTGTGCGGAGCGCCACACACGATGAGCAGTATGTTATCGCCGACTGATAGCGTGCCCGTGCGGTGGATAACGTCAAGAGACCGTATATTGAACCGTTCCAACGCCTCCTTTTCTATCTTGTCGAGTTCTCGCAGTGCCAGATCGGTATACGCTTCTATCTCCATGCCACTGATCCCATCGTCCCGCACAATTCCCAGAAACGTAACGATTGCGCCGTTATCTGGGTGTTTCGCATCGTTCAGTATTTTACCTACGTTAAAATCATCTTCTGTAACTTCAATCATTCAACCACCTGTTACCGGGGGAAATATCGCAACCTCGTCGCCATCTTCAAGCGCGGTCCGGACTCCATCCAACGACCGGATATGCAGTCCCCCTTTCAGTATGTTCACATAGTCCCGGATCGTGCCGGATTCATCGAATATCAGGTCGTGTGCGTCCCGTGATGCACACAGCACGGAAAGCATGCCATCTATGTCACTTTTAGCGTCCAGTTCGAGATCGAGTTCCTTTCCAAGCACTTCTCCGAACCTTGCGAACGCTTTTACCCGGATTATCATTTTATGAACCTGCGTATATTCAAATCATCCACATCGTGTTATGCGGGGCAGATGCACGGATGCACGAGGGGACGTCTATCCATTCGTATATGGGTTTCTTATGTCTCTTATATGTGTTTCGGGTGAAACGGCTTTGGGACAATATTATTCGACCGACCGTCTCACCACTCCGCGACCCGCCTCTGCAAGTTCTGGCCACACAAGGCTGAGTGCTTTGACAAATGTACATAGTCCAGACTCATTTTTGCCTGTAGACCCCGTTGAAGTGGTGAGCAAGCGATCCATTCGATGGGCAAAGTATTTGTGGGTAGAACCACCCCTCTAATGCGCTACAACCAGGATCCCATGATCATCTTATCCGGCGGAACCGGAACACCGAAACTCCTTGCAGGGATGAGAAAAATCATCCCGGAAGAAGACATGACCGTGATTGTGAACACGGCAGAAGACACGCACGTCTCAGGAAATCTCGTCTGCCCTGACATCGACACGATCCTGTATCTCTTTGCAGACACTATCGATGCCGAAAAGTGGTGGGGCATCCGCGATGACACGTTTGCCACCAACGAAGCGCTCCGGAAAGCCGGGCGCCGCGAGGTCATGCGGATCGGGGACATAGACCGTACAACCCATATCATGCGATCCGAACTGCTCCGCGATGGCTATACGCTGACTGAAGCAATCTCTGAACTGGCGCGTCGCTTCGGAATTGGCGCCACCATCCTGCCGATGACCGACCGCGAGGTTGCGACGCACATCGCCACGCCGGATGGAGAGATGCACTTCCAGGAGTACTGGATCACAAATGCGGGCGAACCGGATGTGCTCGGCATCAGGATTCACGGAATTAAGGATGCTGCCCCGTCTGATGCGGTGCTCGCAGCATTCGACAACGACGATCGCGTGATCATCGGTCCGAGCAACCCGATCACGAGCATCGGTCCGATAATCCGGCTTCAGGGGATGCGCGGGATTCTGCGCAAGAAACATGTAGTTGCAATAAGCCCGATCATCGGAAGCGCACCTGTCAGCGGACCTGCCGGCAAACTCATGCATGCGTGCGGGTATGATGTCTCATCAGCCGGCGTGATTGAGTGTTATCGCGACTTTCTGGACACTTTCGTGATTGACAGCGATGACCTCGAGATCAGCACCAGCTCCGGGATCGGGGGTGTCGAGATCGTGCGGGCTGATACGATGATGACATCTGTTGAGAAGAGCGTGGCGCTGTCACAGCGGGTCCTCGACCTGTTCTGAAATTGAAATTGAAAAGCTTGGGTGTCAATGGGGACCACCTCCTTCCCTGCCCCATCCGAAAGTAATACAAATAAGACCTGATACAGATGTGCAGTGCATGAACGACGGCGCACAGGAAGTCACGCTCCGGGTGGCAGAGGCATATCACCGGGATGTCGGCAAGGATATCGCACGCATTGACCGGGATTTTATGGACCGGCTCGGCATATCTGCAGGGGACGTGATCGAGATTGCCGGCAGCGAGAAGGCGTACGCCACTGTGCTGCCAGGGTATCCTGGTGATGCGGAAGCGGACATTGTGCGAGTCGATGGAGGCACGAGGGGTAATGCTCATGTCGGGATTGATGACCGGGTCAGGTTGCGCAAGGTCGTGGCAAAAGATGCAACCAGCGTCGTGATCGCACCAACGCAAGCCATCAAACTGGTCGGCGGAACCCGGTATCTGTTACGGTATCTCGAGGGGAGACCCATCAAAAAGGGGCAGCACCTCCGGGTCGAGACCGTGGACCAACCGATCACGTTCGTAGTCACATCGACCCATCCGTCAGGCGTGGTTCTTGTAACCAGAAGCACAAGGATCAAACTCAAGGAACGCCCGGTCCATGATGAGGCGCACACCACGCAGATCACGTACGAGGATATCGGCGGATTGCGTCGTGAGATCAGCCTTATTCGCGAGATGATTGAACTCCCGCTTCGCCATCCCGAACTGTTCCAAAAACTGGGTATCGCCCCTCCAAGGGGTGTTTTGTTGTACGGACCGCCCGGAACCGGAAAAACAATGATTGCAAAAGCGGTTGCAAGCGAGACTTCATCAAATTTCATATCGATCAGCGGTCCCGAGATTGTAAGCAAATATTACGGTGAAAGCGAGAGGCATCTTCGTGAAATCTTTGAAGATGCGGAAAAAGAGGCTCCAAGTATTATTTTCATCGATGAAATCGATTCGATCGCTCCAAAGCGTGGCGAAGTTGCAGGGGAGACCGAACGCAGGATTGTGGCGCAGTTGCTGTCGCTGATGGACGGCTTGCAGTCACGAGGCGAGGTCGTGGTGATTGCGGCGACCAACCGCCCGAACGACATCGATCTTGCACTGCGGCGGGGCGGCAGGTTCGATCGCGAGATCGATATCGGGGTCCCTGACCGAAACGGCAGGTTCGAGATATTGCAGGTACACACGAGAGGGATGCCGCTTGATGACGAGATGCAGGAAAAAGGTCTTGAGGAGCTTGCCGAGCTCACGCACGGCTTTGTCGGCGCTGACACCGCGTCGCTCTGCAAGGAAGCGGCTATGCATGCGCTGCGCAGAACCATGAAAGAGCTTGATCTCGAAGAGGATATCCCGTCCGAGTCACTCGATCAACTGATTGTAACAAAGACAGACTTTTACGAGGCGATGAGGACCATTGAGCCTTCTGCAATGCGTGAGGTGTTTGTTGAGGTGCCGAAAGTGAGATGGAGCGATATCGGCGGTCTTGAGGCACAGAAACAGGAATTAATCGAGATTGTGGAGTGGCCCCTGCGTTATCCGGGGATATTCGAGGATATCGGCACAACTCCGCCGACCGGAGTGCTGCTATATGGTCCGACAGGCACAGGAAAGACCATGATCGCAAAAGCGGTTGCTACCGAGAGTTCTGCGAATTTTATAAGCATCAAGGGACCTGAACTGCTGAGCAAATACGTCGGTGAATCCGAGAAGGCGGTCAGGGAGATATTCCGCAAGGCAAGGCAGGCTTCTCCTGCGATTATATTTTTTGACGAGGTCGATTCGATCGTGCCTGCAAGAGGGAGCAGCGCAGACTCCTTTGTGACCGAGCGGGTGGTCTCGCAGATCCTGACTGAGCTTGACGGACTCGAGGAACTGCGCGATGTGGTCGTGATCGCTGCGACCAACCGCATCGACCTGATCGACCCGGCACTGCTCCGGGCAGGAAGGATCGACCGCCTCGTCCACATACCGATGCCAGATAAGGGGGCGCGATTAAAGATATTTGAGATCCAACTCGATGGAAAACCGCTCTCTGACGACGTGTCAGCATCCTGGCTCACCGATGCGACTGATGGGTACTCAGGCGCCGACATTCACACCGTATGCAGGGAGGCCGCCATACTTGCGCTTCGAGAGGTGATGTCTGGGGCGAGCAGGGACGCCGCGGACGTGGATGTGAAAGCACTTGCAAGTAGTGTCAGGATCACGAGGGAACACTTTGAGCGGGCGATTGAGTATGTGCGATCTGCGCAGAGTCGGACCATGCCGGAAAGTCGTGCGTGAATGGACGCATCATGTCAGGGGGGTGTTTTTGTTGCGGCTGCCTTTACAGGAGTAACCTGATCATGGAATTATATCAAGCTCATTCCCGGACCTCCGCACCTCTTTTTGACCGGCAGGATACTGATCATCTATCACCCCGTCGTACTCTCATCCTGAATTCTGAAGCGCCATCCGTCCTGCAAGCACGCAACCGCCGCCGCGGTTTCCCCCTATCGGGTTTTTCGGAACGCCAAGTGAGTTCATGCACCGTGCCATCACAGCAGCGCCTCTGGCAAGACCATCGTCCACGAAGACAACCTGACTCTCGGGATCCTCGAAAAAGTTCATCTTTATGATCCGATCAAGTATCAAGGCGGGCTTGTTTCCTGTGATGCCGGCTCTGCCCGTGATCCCGATAGCAGTCTCCTTTGATACGACCCCCGCGTCGATCGCTGTCCGCACCAGCCGCTCCACAGAGATCGCAGCGATCGGATCCATCACGGCTGCGATCATCTTGATCCCATCGCTCTCATATATCCTCTTTCCGATCTGAAAAAGCGCGGGCAGGTCGCTTCCGTCCTTACCGACATCGCAGCCGATCAGCACAACACCGATCGTCTTTGCAGCTTCTGCATTCACAGGAACGCTGCCGTACCGATCCCTCCCCTCAGGGACGACCTCAATTGAGATATGCTTATGTATCTCTTCCGCGTACTTCTCTGCCTGCTTCGCTTTCTTGCCACTTGCCGAGGTCTTCTCCTTGAATATGTCAAGAGCCGTCCCGGTCCCGGGGTCCACAAGCCCGGTTCCCTGCACGATCACGTCCGGTATTGCGCCGGCAAGCCCGCAGAAGTTCCCGATCGTCTTTGCGTAAGGGGTCTCGCTGTTTGTGATCCTGCCATCAAGCGTCGTTCCGAAATCGAGCGAGAGGCATGGGTTCCTGAAGTCAACGTCCGCCCATTTTGCGCCTTCCTTGATGCCTGCAGTCGCAAGCTCGCCCTCCATCTCGTTTGCGACGATCTCGACGCCGGTTGCTCCGGTCGGCGGCAGCACGCCTGCGACAGCGCCAAGAAATGAAACCTTCTCGATCAAGCTGTGTTTCTTGAACTGTTCAGGAATGGTGTCGATCCCCATCGCAGGAGTCATGTGCTTTGGCGACACTCCCGCTTTCAGGCAGCCATCAGCCAGTGCAAGGACGAAATTTCCAACCTCCTCCGGAGATGCGAATCCCGCGACGACACCAGTCGACCGCACCACGAAATGCAGGTTCGTATCAATATCGAGGTTCGCCTCATTGAGGCAGTCTATGATCGTCCCGGAAACCAGTTCTGATACCGACTCCCTGGTGAACGGGACTCCGGTAAGCGTCTTTCCGAAGACCTCCTCCCCAACTTTTGGTGGGCGCACGTCCCGCGTCATCCGCACGGTCTTGTTCACATGCTGCGCCATGCCGGTGCTCATGTTGGTTGCCGTAAGTATACACTTGGTCGTAGTATTCCCGACCTCGACTGATGCTGCGATGTAATAATCCTCGATCTCCTTCTTGTAAATCGACATCGGGTCAGGTTTGATGCGTACCACGTCTATAGGATCGCTCTTCGCGATCCTTGGTTTTGGTCCAAGTATCTTATCAAAAAATCCCATATTCACACACCTCTGAATTGTTTATTGCAGTGGTTCTCGCGTTCTGCCGTCTCGAACCGGATAATCCCTGCTTGTTCCCTTTAGAATCCTCATAGACTCCTCAACACATCTTGCAAGCACAATCTCTGCATCGCCGGACACCTCCATCCCGGCAGCCCCTGCATGTCCGCCACCTGAGCCGTGATACTCGATGCCGATGTCACGCAGCAGCACCCCGAGATTGACGCCGCACCTGACCGCATCCCGGTTCGCACGCCCGCTCACCTTCAGGACGCCGTCCTGCACAGTCCCCACGAATGAGACGTCAGCACCGATGCCGGTCAGCGATGCGGCAGCAGACGCACCGAACGACTCTGCCTCTGATGCAACAACAACCCATTCGTCAACTGTCCTGATCTCCGCCCTGTTTGCAGCCTCAAGAACCGCAATCCGCATCGAGAGCTCCTGCGGCGTGCCCGCGAGCAGGTCCATCGCCTCACTGTAGCTGACCCCGCTCTCCTCGATTAAGTATGCGATCGCCTGAAACGAGCCTGGTGAGGCGTGCTTGAAGTGTCCGGTGTCTGTAACGATCCCGATCATGAGGGCTATGGCGGTCCGCTCCATGATCGGGGCGCCCATGCACCTCATGATATCGACAACGATCTCTGCGTTTGAATCGGTGTTTTTGTGCAGGTAGAACGATGCGTCATCAAGCAACTGCGAGACCGAGTGGTGGTCAATCACGCCGTATTCGCCCAGCACAATCTTATTTAGCTGTGATCTGGTCGATGTGTCCACAACCACCGTGAAATCGTAGTCAGCAGGGTCTGGCGTATACACGGCATCAATCTCGAGCTCCTCGACCAGAATGGCAGCCACCCTGTTGCATCGATCGACGACGCCGACTGTGCCGCCGAAAGCCTCAGCGAGCGCAAACGTGCTCGATATCGCGTCAGGGTCTGCGTTGCGGTGACCGAGAAAGAGGACGTTTTGGTAGTCGAGCAATCGGTCATAGAGCGCGGCTTCGTCAACGCTTGCGGCGCTGTCTGCGACGTTGTTCGTAGTACGGTTCATAATTAGTCAAATGCGGTCAGGGTTCAAAAGGGTACGGCTGCCATCTCGCATCCATCCGGAGCCAGAAGACCCAATCTCTGGCGCGATAGTAGCGTCGTGCCGGAAAACCGCAACACCGGCGCAGTTCTACTTTTCCCCAAGCGCCATGAAGAGAGATGGGTTGTTTGCAACTTTATACGATAAAGATGTGTTTTTATTTTCAAATTCCCTGAGTTTTTCGAGATTATTGTAATAGTCAACCCGATGTCATACACATAAGCCTCCTTTTATATTCATCTGGAGATAGCCCATCCAACCCCTGGTGAGGGGCGTCATTGTACTCTGCAACAACCTC
>DAOWIV010000266.1 GCA_030640725.1 Methanosarcinales archaeon
GCTCCTGATAGCAGGATCCATCTTCCCTGCAATAGGTCTGAGTGAGACGATTTCCATGAAACTCACGTCCGCATTCGGCGTTGCTGTGGTTGCTGCCATAATCGGCATCTATTCGCGGATCTTCCAGAAAGCTACGTGAGGATGACCAGTATCGCCGCGCCAATTGCGACAAAACGGATGAGCAGGTTTGCGATCAGGTTATCCGATTTTACTCTGCCTCCGATGACCGGGAATCTCACACGCTTTGTGCTGAGTGGAAGCCACAGCGGTACGCCGCCTGGGTTCAGCGAATCCATGATCAGATGCAGGATCACAGAGAGCGATGCAAGAGCCGCGTAAAGGTGGAATTGTCCGATCGCAAGCACGACAGCACCTGGAAAGAGCGCAAAAGCAAGCGAGTGCGTGATCCCGCGGTGCCGAACCGTTGGGATGTAGACATCAAAGTCGCTGATCAGGGACCAGAACACAGCCCAGAAGAGGGTGATAAGTGGATCTGATTGGTAAAGATGTACTGCCAGCGATGCGAGCAGTATCCCGCAGGCAGCGTGGGTCTGTTGTTTCATGTGCGGCGCAGTCGCATCATTTTTTCTTCAATATCTGCACCACGCATATATGAGATATCCAAATAACGCTTATTATGTATGCGCTCTTGGAATACAAGAGCACTTAATGAACAATTGCACAGAATAAAATCTAAAATGTCTTTGTATTCAAAACCATCGCCCAAAAACAGCCTGAAAATCTCATCAAAAGAACACCGATCGTATATCTTATACAACCCCTCGCCATCCTTCTCAAAATTTTCCGGAAGGTATTGATCTAACATCTGATCCTGCACTAAAATCCTCCTCATACCCCTTGCATCGCATCCGGGATGCATTCGATGACATCTGTTGCAAGCAGCCCATATCCGAATTTCCGAAATGCAAAATCGCCTGCAGTCCCTGTGATGAACGCGCCGGCTGTTGCCGCAGCCGCAGCGGGCACATCATGCGCTGCGAGCAGTGCGCCGACCACGCCTGCGAGCACGTCTCCGGTGCCGCCAACTGTCATCCCGGCGTTGCCTGTGTGGTTGGTTCTGACCTCTTCTCCGTCAGAAATAACATCGATGGCTCCTTTGAGCAATGTGACGACGTGGTTTTTTAGAGAGAAATCCCTGACCAGTTCGCAGCGCTCATCGATGCCCGCTGCCACAGTCCCGCCAAGCTGCTTAAATTCGCCAGCATGTGGCGTGACAATCGGCATCGCTGCCCGCCCACGATCCGGCATCGGCATCTCGAGCGCACGGAGCGCATCAGCATCGATCACGAACCTCGTGTCAGGATTTGCCGTTATGATCTCTAAAACCGCCTCGGCAGTCTCGCTCTCGCGTCCAAGCCCCATCCCGATCACCACGACATCATGTCTCCGGATCAACGCATCAATCACCAGGGTGTCGTCATGCACCAGATATCTGCCAGAGAGCGCATGTATGATCAGGTTCGGTGAAAATCCCGCGATCTCATGCGCGACATTTCGCGGCGTTGCGACCGTTACCCGGTCTGCACCTGTTCGCAGCGCAGCGAGTGCCGCAAGTGCGGGCGCGCCCGTAAACGCGCCGCCTCCGATCACAAGCACCCTGCCGCTGTCTCCTTTATGTGATCCCGCGGACCTGACCGGTGGCAGGTCTCCTGTGCCAGCGATCCGCTCAGCCCGCGCAGGAATGCCGATCTCTGCGACCTTGACCTCGCCAGTAACTTCCGGATGTCCGAAAAGCCCGGTCTTTGCGCTGTGAAACGTGACTGTCAGGTCTGCATGTACTGAATGCGAGGGATTATTCGGATCAAAGCCGGACGGAACGTCCACCGCAACAATAAACGCATCCGAAGCGTTGATCAGGCGGATAGCGCTTGCTGTTGGCTCACGAACACGCCCCTGCACACCTGTGCCGAGCATGGCATCGATGATGACGTCTGCGTCAAGCTCTGAGTCTGAGAGTTCGGACGAGTCCCTGATCTCGCTGATGTTTGCGTCAAGGTTCTTTAGTATCTGCCAGTTCTGGCGAGCCTCGTCGGTTGCAATGTCGCGAGCACGCCCCAAAATCAGTATTTCAGGATCATAGTCCAGAAGATGTCGTGCCGCAACAAACCCGTCGCCGCCGTTGTTGCCGGTACCTGCAAGAATGATAACCGTCCCGCGATCGAACCGCGCACGAACCACGCGGGCAACATAAGCGCCAGCGTTCTCCATCAGTTGAAGCGGGAACAGCCCGAGGTCCACGCAGTTGCGGTCGATCCGGTGCATTTCAGACGGCGTGATCTCAATTTTCATTCGCTTTTCTGTTATCTGTTCTGTTTGATCGGTCCGATCTGTTCAATCTGTTGCAGGTCTTTTTACCGTGATTGGAATCAGATCTGCCTCCAGTTCCCTGATCGCTATGTCAATGGGCTCTCCGGTATCCGGCGTTATCAGCGCCGGCGCACCCAGTGAAATCTGGAGCGCCCGTGCGCCGATGATGCGGGCATATTCATATCGCGTGTATGTATCCAATGTGGTTGCAACCTCCTGTTTTAGTTTATGTGGTATCATGCAGATAAATATCTTCGCATCCGTAGAGTCTTTTGGCGAAATTCGTGAATGCCCCTACCTGTACCAATATGCCACCGCGGAGATGGTTACAAGATTCCGGTGTTGTCCGGGACATGGCAGAAATCATCGAGCAGATGCTGTAGCTGCGGGTGCTGGCTGGGCTGGCAGGTCGATATTGTGTGGTGTGATTTCCCAAAATAACCAGGGCCAGGTTGAACATATTCAAACATACCCGGGATATCAAATAACATCCATGTAATTTGTGCAATTCGTTCGGAGCATGTGCATTCGTGATCCCTGAGCACTTGATACCGCACAGGCATGATTTATCTACGAGACGCGTGGGCATCCTGCTTTTTCCGATCACGCCGGTTTTACCGCTGCAACCATCCCTCAAATACGGACGTCCGTACCAAGCATCTCCCGAACCCTCCCGCATGTCGCAACCGAAACCGCCTTCAGGTCGCGGGGGTCTGCACATCCGCAGAGAAACATCGTAATCTCAAGTTCCGCAATCATGCACGAGAGCCGGTCGATCACTGCATCCACGCCATCCATTGCGGGTGCGACCAGTGGCAGCGCAGTCCCTGCAAGCGACGCCCCGAGCGCAAGCGACTTGGCGATATCGATTCCGGTACGCACGCCGCCTGTCGCAATGACTGGCACGCCGCATCCTGAACACTCCACAATCGATACTGCTGTCGGTATCCCCCAGTCCCAGAACAACTGCCCAAGATGCTCTGACATGGCATCTCCGCGATCAAGCGCACGGTAATACTCAACACCTGCCCAGCTCGTGCCGCCTGATCCGCCGACATCGATTGCGGCAACACCAGCATCCACGAGCGCAGCCGCGGTTTTACGCGATATGCCTGCTCCGGTCTCCTTTGCGATCACCGGTACTGAAATCACGTCGCACACCTCTTTTATTGCGCTTAAGCATCCGCTTGCGTGCGTGCAGCCTTCCGGTTGCACCGCTTCCTGCAAAAAGTTGAGGTGGATCGCGATCGCGTCGGCGTCGATCATCTCGATCGCACGCTCCACTCCCGCGATGCCGAATTCTGCCAGCTGGACCACGCCGATGTTGGCATAGATAAAAGCATTCGGCGCACAGTCCCGCACCACACGAAACGACGCCTCTTGCTTCGGATCCTCGATTGCAGCCCGCTGACTCCCGACTCCGATGCCGATGCCGAGATGCTCGGCTGCGAGTGCAAGCGTTCTGTTGATCTCATAAGTGTCAGGGTGTCCGCCGGTCATCGATGCGATCAGAAGCGGCGCATCCAGTCGTTTGTTGAATAACTCTGTTGAAAGATTGATATCATCCTTATCGACTTCGGGAAGTGCGCAATGGGTCAGGTGTACATCATCAAACCCTGCCGAGGTGTGTGCTTCGACCGGCTTATCAGCGCATATCCGAAGGTGCTCGATCTTCCGCTGGGATGTGGTCATCGAGGATGATATTGGTCTCGCGATGTTAATAATCCTCGCCCACGCGCCCCTGGGTTTCCGGTCTGGCTGCCGGCGAGACCAGACCAAAGATTGATAGCGTCTCATGCCACCTACGTAACCGGTAACATGATCATCGTGCGCAGATTTCAGTCAGCGGATTTTTCCGGTGTGGTTGCGGTTGAACGTGAGCAGTTTAGTGAACACGACCCGTATCTATACATGAATCTGTACGAATTGAACGAGGATACGTTCTTTGTCGCAGATCACCATGGCGAGGTGGCTGGGTTCGTAATAGGAGTGGTATCGGTCGGAGAAGATGGGGTATACGGGCGTGTCTTCTCGATTGCGGTGCGTGAGGCGTACCAGGGGCTTGGTATCGGGACGCAACTGATGAAACATGTCATTGATGCACTCTACCGAAAAAATATCCGTGGAATCGTGCTTGAAGTCAGAAACCGCAACTTTCGCGCCGTGCGGTTCTACCAGCGGCTTGGTTTCGTGATTGATAGGATCGATACCGGTTATTACAGCGATGGGGAGGATGCGGTCATTATGAAGTATCGCAGGTGGATATCATGAGGTGGATATCATGATCGTGATAAAAATTGGCGGCAGCCTGATCGGGAATGCACGGAATCTGGTATACAGGCTTCACGAATACGCGTTAACTAAAGACGAGCGCATCCTGATCGTCCCGGGGGGTGGCATATTTGCAGATACCGTGCGAATGGCAAGCGGGGTATACGGTATATCGGACGAAGCCGCCCACTGGATGGCGATTCTTGCAATGGACCAGTATGCACACTATCTGACCGATGGCACGCCAGCAAGATTGGTTATCGGGATCGCAGACCTATCTTCGATCAGAGCCGGCGCATCGGTTCTTCTGGTTTATAATCTGCTGAAGAAATCCGACAGCGAAAATGGGAGCGGAATTGCGCATACGTGGAATGCGACGTCAGACACGATCGCGGGCTGGATTGCGTCGCAGTTGGATGCGACATTCATAAAAGCAACTGATGTGGACGGGATACTTCGGGATGGAGAGCAGCTTTCAGAGATTACGGCATCAGAGCTGATAACAATGGGCGAGACCTGCGTTGACCCCGAGTTACCAGGACTTTTACTTTCGAGATCCCTGAACTGCCGGGTTGTGAATGGAAAGAACCCGGATCATGTCATCGATGCGATCAAAAAGGTCTCCCGGGGTACGCTGATCATCGGCCAGTGATCCGAGCTTCCTGATGCGCCTGCGCAGTATCCTGAAGCGCACGAGGGGATCGCTGGCAATCCTTCGGCGATGCTACCCGCATTCAAACGATATGATCTCACAGTGCGAAGCATCGGGAGCCGCAGGCACAGAGACAGAGACAGGTGATTGACTGCGAAGCAGCGCCGAAGGCAGCGGTGTGCGGTGAAAGTCTCACGCACCGTTCTGAGATGAGAAAAGGCGGGTAACTGCCCTATTCTTGATCTGCAGATTAAGAGTTTCCATCTCAGACACGAGATCTATTCAAGATATTTCCTACTGTGTCTCGGGTACATTCTGCCACGTCACCAAACGGGATACGACTCGAACACTTACGTACCGTGACAGCCCCGTCCGTGAAAAAGGTTTACAACCACCACCAACAGAATAAAACTCATGACTCCGGCGTACCAATTACAATGCATCGACTGCCATGCCGAGTACGACCCTGCAGAGATCATCTACACCTGCCCGTCATGCGGCGGACTCCTTGAGGTGGTATATGACCTGCCTGCGATCGAGGTTGATTTTCACACATCCGGCGAATGCAGGTCGGTCTGGAAATACAGGTCTCTTCTTCCGGTGGATATCGAGCCGGTGACGATCGGGGAGGGGGGAACACCGCTCTACCGGCTTGGACGGCTCACCCTGAACATCGATGCAAACGCAAGCGCCAGCGAGATCTTTGTCAAGCACGAGGGCTTGAACCCGACAGGATCGTTTAAGGATCGTGGCATGACTGTTGGCGTATCAAAGGCGATCGAGCTCGGCATGAAGACGGTTGCATGTGCATCCACAGGAAACACCTCCGCATCGCTTGCGACTTATGCGGCAAGGGCAGGGATTCCTGCAGTGGTGTTCCTTCCAGGGGGGCAGGTCGCGCTCGGCAAGGTCGCGCAGGCGCTGATTCACGGCGCAAAGGTCTTAAACATCCGCGGGAATTTTGATGAGGCGCTAAGGCTCATGCGGCAGGTCTGCGACGAGTACGGTTTTTATCTCCTGAATTCGATCAATCCGTTCAGGCTGGAAGGGCAGAAGACGATCGCATTTGAGATCGCTGACGAACTTGGCTGGGAGGTTCCGGACCGGCTTATACTTCCGGTGGGCAACGCCGGAAACATCTCTGCGATCTACAAAGGTTTTAAGGAACTGAAAATGTGTGGAATCACAGATTCGATCCCGAAGATGACCGGTATTCAGGCAGAGGGCTCGCGCCCGGTCGTGGACGCAATAGAGCGCGAACTGGAAGCGATAGAACCGGAGCAAAACCCGGAAACGATCGCAACAGCGATCAGGATCGGTGATCCCGTGAATGCTGCAAAGGCTCTTCGTGCGATCAGGGAATCAGGCGGGCTTGCAATCTCGGTAACAGACGAGGAGATCGTAGAGGCGCAGCGCAATCTGGCGTCGCTTGAGGGAATCGGTGTGGAGCCAGCAAGCGCGACGTCGATCGCGGGGATGCGCAAGCTGCTTGCGGATGGGCTGATCGATGCAGATGAGCGGATCGTATGTGTCACAACAGGTCACATCCTGAAGGACCCGACAGAGGTCGTGGATGTCTGCACAAAGCCGACCTGGGTGGATGCGGATATCGATGCTGTGCGGAGAGCTGTGTTTGGGTGATTGCTGCCTCCAAAGACCTGCGTTGTGACCTGGGTTCTTAGGGACTGTCACAAAATAACAGGGTCAGGTTGAACCTCCTTAAACACATTCACAATATCAAATAACATTCGTGTCATTCGTACAATTCGTGTCATTCGTGTTTTATTTGTAGGATTTTCCGTAAAAAGTGATTAAATCACGAACTCACGCGTTTGAGGCAAATGTCACGAATCTAAATTGAGTTATTGCGACGCTGACACTTAGTGGCTCAGCCGACAACCACGGTTTAAATATCTTGCATCACAACATATAGGTTGAGGTACCCTTTCGTGAATGCTCATGAAAACCTGCGCAAACTAAATATTGAGTATATCGAACAATGGGTGCCGTACAGTCTTCTCATCGGGATGTTCGCGGGCGCGGGTGCAGTATTTTTCTATACGCTGCTGTCGATCGCATCCCACTACCTGCTTGGTGGCATCGGACACTACTATGTGCCACCGGCAGGTGGTGAAGAGGGACTGCTGCAGGTACCAAGTGGCGTCGTGTCGCCCGGTCTACTCACAGACCCTTATACGTGGATTCTTGTGCTGCTGCCAGCGATCGGCGGGCTTGTGGCAGGCATCATCATATACACGTATGCCCCGGAGGCAGAAGGTCATGGAACCGATGCCGTGATCGATGCGTTTCACCAGCATAAAGGAACCATTAGAAAACGTGTGCCGATTGTCAAGGCGATCTCGTCTGCAATCACCATCGGTACCGGTGGAAGTGCTGGCAGAGAGGGACCTATCGCGCAGATCGGCGCAGGTTTCGGGACGTATCTTGCGGACCGGTTGAAACTCGATGACAGCGCCCGGAGGATGATGCTGATATGCGGCGCGGCAGGTGGTATAGGCGCCATCTTCCGCGCGCCATTCGGAGGCGCGTTGTTCGCAATCAGCGTTTTATACAAAAAAGATTCGGAATTTGAGTCGCTTGTTCCGGCGTTCATCTCATCCATCACCGCATATTCGATCTTCTGCTCGGTATTTGGCTGGGGCTCGCTGTTTACGACTCCTGAGTACACATTCACTCACCCAACCGAACTGGTCTTTGACGCGATTCTCGGCTTGCTATGCGGTCTGGTTGGCATTGGATATATCAAGATATTTTACGGGATGCGAGATATGTTCGCAAGAGCCGGCATAAAGAATTATCTCAAACCTGCGATCGGGGGTCTTCTGCTCGGTATCCTTGCCCTGCTGCTCCAGCAGACCTGCGGAGTGGGCTACATGGTCTTGGAGATGGGTTATGGCATCATACAATCCGCAATCGATGGAGAACTGATGTTATGGACTCTGGTGCTGCTTGTCATCGCCAAGATCCTTGCAACGTCGTTCACCATCAGTTCCGGCGGCAGCGGCGGCGTATTCGCGCCATCGCTTGTGATCGGGGGCACGCTCGGCGGCGCATTCGGCGTACTGGCGAATGCCGCGTTTCCGGGGATCGTTGGCGAGATGCAGGCAACCTCGTTTGTCCTCATCGGGATGGCGGCGATGCTTTCCGGTGTCGCAAACGTTCCGATTGCTGCGATCGTGATGGTCTCTGAACTGACAGGAAACTACAACCTGCTGCCGCCGCTGATGTTTGCCTCGACCCTCGCATACCTGATCACCAGCAACTGGACGATCTATGAAAAGCAGGTCCCGGCAAGGGTGGATTCGCCGGCGCACCGCGAGGAACTGACCATCGACGTTCTTGAAAACACGCTTGTGCGCGAAGCCATGTCTGTCGATATCATGCCCGCACATCCGTCAAACAATGCCCAGACGGTGCTAAACCTGATCCACAAGTACGGACACATCGGATACCCTGTGATCGATGACGACCGGCTTGTCGGGATCGTGACATTCGGGGACGCCGAGCGCGTGCCGCCTGCCAATCGTGATGAAACGCTCGTCGGAGAGATCATGACAACGCCGCCGATCGTGACATATCCTGATGAGTCGCTTGAGGATGCGCTGCACAAACTGGTCTTAAACAACATCGGAAGGCTTCCGGTGGTCGACCCTGCTGATGATTCGAGGATGCTTGGCATACTCACGAAATACGACATCATACGGCTGCACGCGCAGTTGAGATGATTTATCGGTACCTGTAATGCTATCGAATTTGTACCTCTGTGGCTATGGCTGCTAAAGGAGGATCGGCAACTCCGGACCGGAGGTTGAGATGATTGAAGCCCAGATTCGAGATTGGGTGGTGACGGTGCATGACCAGAACGATTTTTTCACAAAAAATCGAGTAAAAACTGCCCTCCGGGTGGGGATGGCGATATACTTTTTCGTAAATGAAAATGGTGCGTAGAGTGACTGAACGTTATAGTGTATACCATGAAAAAGATGTCATGCCCGGTCAACCGAGTACTTCGTATAGGTCATCGCATCGATCTGGTTCGTGCGCAACAGCCGCATCAGCAGGCGGTAATCCGCCCCGTTCGTGGCAACCTTTCTGGCAGGCGGCAGCACAGCCCCGCCCCCCTTCAGAAATATCGTACCTCCCTTCATCTTACCGCCGACAAAGCCCTTCGACTTCCCCTTGACGATCAACACGCCGCCACGCATGTCAGCAGCAGCAAACTCGCCTGTGCTGCCTTCGATGATCGCCGTGCCCCCGGCAAGCAGCGTTCCCGCGTTCATGCCCGCATCACCGCAGACCCTGAGAAGCCCGCGCTTCATCAGCATACCGGCACTGAGATCGACATCACCTTTCACGATCACGGTGCAATCAGCGCTACACCGCGCAGCGATGGTGTCCCGCAGAATACCGTCGCTTAATGTTAGGGTCCGTGTCTTCTCATCGAAGGTGTTTGGCGGCAGCAATCTGTCTGACACGTCGCCGTGGAGAAACTCTGTGATCGACCGGTACTTGCGAAAACCAGCCATGTCAGACGCAACCTCGATGATGTTGCCCATCGGTTCCGCCACCGTTCCGCTCACATAGATGCTGCCTGATGCAAGCCCCATCCCCATCCGCGTGCCAGCGTTCCCGTCCACGATCGCAGTTCCAAGTTCTATGATACCGCCGGTGCCGCCAAAGTAACGCAGGTCTGCGCCGGCGTTTGAGCAGAACCGCTTGCCGACGCCGCCGTTGATGTGGATGGTCTCTTTGCGCCGCATGGACGTGACAAGATCGCGATATGTGTAATCGGTGCCCTTCTGGGACGGGATGATGGCGTCCGGGTCAAGTTCCTTGCCCTGGTGCTGCCAGTAGAAGTTGTATGTGAAATCGCAGACGCATTTCTCTGGCGATGCAAACGTAATCTCAACCCCCATCTACGTCATGCTCCTTGAATACATGTTGGAAGAGACTCCGCCGATTAGCCCGGCGATAGCATCGTCCATAAACGGTCCGAGTTCACTGAGAATTCCAGGTTTATTCTGATCAAACCTCGTAAACTCAAACATGCCCTTGTATCCGCCGATGTACTTTGCAATCGCGATCCCGATGACCTCATCCGCAATCAGGAATACCGGATCGCGCTCATATTCGGATGCGGATATGCCGGGCAGCCTGCCGCCTGCACCCTCCTTTTCGAGAAGAACCGCCGCATACAGGAGTATGCACAGGTTCGGATCAGATAATGCAAAAGCAAGTTCGCGCCCGAACGCTTCTCTTGCAAGCGCCTCAGTCTCTATTCCGGGATGTGGGACATACATCTCCATCGCCGCGTCTGTGATCGCGGCAAC
>DAOWIV010000241.1 GCA_030640725.1 Methanosarcinales archaeon
CGAGTGAGAAATACCCTCCCGGGTCGGAGACCAGTTTTTGATCAAACTTTTGTGAAAAGTTTGGTGAAAAGTTTGCGAGTGAGAAATGCCCTCCCGGGTCGGAGACCAGTTTTTGATCAAACTTTTGTGAAAAGTTTGGTGAAAAGTTTGCGAGTGAGAAATGCCCCTCGGGCGGGGGCTGGCGATACACTTTTTCGTAGATGAAAATGGTGCGCAGAGTGACTGGACGTTATGGTGTATATACCATAAAAAAGCCCCTGCGTCATCAGATAACCTCATATCCCGTCCACGTCATAAAAGACATTATGCATAGGGTTATCGACGAGATACTGGCATCCACCCGGCAACGGGTCAGACGCATCAACGCAGCGGGTGTGGACGTGGGTGTTGGTGTGCCGACACCGATCGAGCACCGTGACATTATCCGGCTGATACGGTCCCGCAAACACGAAAACCGAATTCCGGTGATCGCTGAGGTAAAACCCGGCTCTCCAACCACGGGCAACCGCAATATAACCCCTGACGTTGCATCAAGAATTGCGCGGGAGATGGAGGCGGCGGGCGCAGTGGCAAACTCCGTTCTGACCGAGCCTGCGTTCTTCTTCGGGAGTCTAAAAAACCTTTCTGCGGTTCGAAGCTCGGTAGGAATTCCGGTACTGAGAAAAGATTTCATAATCGATGAGAAACAGATATATGAAACCGAAAGCGACTTGATCTTGTTGATTGCCGGAATACTGGGAGATAATCTTGGAAGATTTGTCGATCTGTCACTTGCACGGGGGCTTGAGCCACTCGTCGAGGTGCACAACGAAACCGAACTTACGAATGCACTTGACACAAAGACAAGGATTGTAGGCATCAATAACAGGGACTTAAACACGTTGACAATCGACTTATCGACAACAGAGCGACTGACACCGCTGGTACCGGATGACCTGATCATCATCAGCGAGAGCGGGATCGGGAGTGCTCGGGATGCGGTCCGCGTGATCGATGCGGGGGCGGACGGGATTCTTGTCGGGACTGCGATCATGGACGCACCGTTTGAGCAGACAAAATCGCTGGTCGATGCGTTTCTTGCGCTTTAGTTCGTGGTTGGTTCGCATCGGAGGATTCATCCTGCCGGGAATCATCGCTCGGATCGGCTTGTTCTCGCACACAGGGAAGTTTAAGATCGGAAGCCATCTGCTATCCACTGATGTGTGAATAACATGCCGAGATTACATTGTGGGCGAGATCAAGGCGTATCTGAGAGGACGCGGGGTGGGGTGAAAGTCCCGGTCTTCGATGTTTTCCAGACCACCGAACGGGTCATGCTCCAGATAGTGGATTCTCAGGTCTCCTTCCTCAATGCCGAATCGCTGACAGAATCTCTCAAGAGTTTTTCGCTGTCAATTCTGTCAACAAATCGCAAACCCGGTCAAAAGTCGTCTCGTTGACGCGTCCGAATGTCCTGACTGCGATTGACTGGGAAAGCGTGTAAATCTTATCGACGCGAACGCGACTTGGACGTCTGAGGCTTCCAATTTCCAGATCATTGGAAGTAATCACAAATCCATAATCAGAAGGCTGCAGATTCGAGGTCATTGCCACGACCACAATATCATCGGTTTTCCTGTTGTATTCATCATTTGATATGATGATGACCGGACGGCGTCGTTGCGATGACAGGTCTGTGAATGGAATCGGAATCAGGACGATATCCCGTTGATCAAGCATCGTTCCATTCCTCATCATCGATCGGATTATCCCAGAATTCAAGTGTGCTTTCGGATGCCTGCATCAGATCGCTGAAGTTGTCCGGAAACTCCCGTACAACGAAAAGGACAACCCGCGTCCCCTTTGGGAGAGGGGTTTTCAACTCCAACCTTCCGCCATCCGAAACTTCCATCTCGTATTTGAGCGCGGTCTGGTGCATGAATATTGCATTGGTGGTCCTGATATATTATGGTATGGCGTGGTTGTGCAGGGCATAAGCAGGTTTACTATCATTGATGCCGCCCAAGTGGGACGGCAGGCACACAAAAAACCCTGCTGCGGCAAAGCACCCCCGCACCCTAGATCTTCACACCGTCTCAAACTCCGAATAGTCCATCACCGTAGCAACCGGTTCGGCTGCGACTGCAATTCCCACCTCCTGGATGGCGGAGATTACGTTCAGTCCGGCGGATACCGAGATTCCTGTCATGCCCGCAGCAACAGGTGCACCGAGAACCGGACTGTGAGGGTCTCCGATCTTAACGCAATCGATGATGCCTGCCTTCACTACACGATCCAGGATCTTTGATGCTTCGTCTCTGGCTAAATCCGGGACTGCTCGTACATTTGCAAGCAGAAGCCCATCTCCGGTCTCGACCATATCCAGAACCGCGGTCGTCTTCCATGAGATAAATATCTTCATCGGGTCGATGGTTGTGCCCGCATAAGCAATCAGATCGGTATAGTGCGATGCCTGATTTTTATCGAACCGCAACATGCCGCCATAATTGATATTGACCGGAATGCCATGTTTCAGAAGAATCCCGTCACACGTTACACTGCAAATCGTTGCAATCCCTACATGACCCTCCGGAACCACGACCGGATGATTGGATGCGCCTTCTTCGATTACCTTAATCCGGCAGTCCATCTCGTGCTCTGACAGATACCGCAGAACCCCGAGTGCATCA
>DAOWIV010000202.1 GCA_030640725.1 Methanosarcinales archaeon
ACCTGTGTCTCCCTGCCAAACATATCATTCCCTCGTGTCAACGCATGACTCGCAGATTTTCGCAGTTGGCGTCATGTTCGGATCGGTCATCCCGTATATGCTCTTGTCCTCAACCGTTTCATCAGGACCGTATTTTGCATAATCGGTGACCGTCGCCTTCCTGCGAAGGAACAGTCCCTCCTTGAGTTCAAAGGGGAACGGGAACAGCTCTTCACATAGCACTCTGATCTCTTCCATCACATCATGCTCTGCCTCAAGGCGTATACGTCCCACCTTGACCTGCAGTTCCATCACCTGATCGCCCACCCGAATGACCTCTCGAGCCGTATGGTCAACCGGAGCGCCCTTTCCGGGCCCATAAGGAACTGTGAGCGGAAGTCTTGGTCCCTGAACCAGCACGCGAGTAATACCCTCCATCTGCTCAAGCCGATTCAAGATCTCCTGTGCTGAGGAAGGATCAAGCATCCTCTGCGGAAATATCTCGTATTGTACGGGATCAGAATCTAAAATTGTAACCATGAAACAATCCCTCTTTACACCGCTGCTGCGACCTCCTTAAGTGGGTCCATCATGATTGGCACATCCTGGAATGTGTCAAGCACGATTGCGGATGTTGACTCTGGCGAGAACATCTGCGTTCCTGCATCGAGTGCAACCGCAACTGCCACGCATGGGATAGCCATTCCTGTTGAGTGTCTCGTAACAACGTGGTTACCGTTAAACACACCAGGACCGCCACCGCCGTAGATTGAGTGGCTGAAGAAGGAGAATCCTACCGCAGTACCCTCGACTCGACCCCAGTCGCATCCTGGGAGTGAGGTTTCCTTCTCGATCATGTCGTTGAAGTACAGAAGTGTTGATGATACAGCCTGTGCGCCACGAAGTGCACCGCAGTTCACCATCGTTGCTGCCATCGTACCTGCTGCGCAGTACGCGTTCCATAAGCACACATCGTTTGCCTTGTAGACCTTGTATCCTGATGGCATCGTCTTGTCAACGGAAATGACGCCGTCATCGATTGCGCGTCCGACAGTCTCCTGGACAACGGTACCGATCGTTCCGGTCTTGCCGTTGCTCTTGACCATGTCGTACACCATGTTGTTTGCGTTGAGTCCCTGGTACGCCAGCGCAAGTAACTGGTATCGCTCAAAGAGACCAATTGCCTGTCCCATCTCAAAGACTCCGCAGTGTTCAAGAATGCTTGAGATTGCAGCGCAGTTCATTGCGTTTCTCTGGGAGAGCATTGCAAGGTGGTTTGCCATGATGTTTCGAAGAGCGAATCCCAGACCCTCATCGTTCTGTGGAATACCCAAGACTGAGAGCACGTTTCCGCCCTTCATGTCCATCGTCTGTGGGTATGTTCCCCAGACTGCGTTCTTGACATAAGGCGTGTCATACAATCCGAGATTATACTCCTCGCGCAGTGCTTCAACAAGTGCTGCTGCCGTGCATGTCATTCCGGCAACGTATTCAGCGCCGGCTTCGATTCTCCTGGTCGGTGCTGCAACTCTCAAAAACTTCCCGCCGCCAAGAACCGCAACTTCAGTGTCGTCGCCCTTTTCGACCTGAATCAGTTCCTTGACTCGTGCAGCAATCTTGTCTGCCTTTGCCGTCGGATCGATGTCTACTTCACGTCCCGGAATGTTCCGGCTCTGTCCGCCATAGCTTGCGTTCTTGCATGCCTTCTCAATACCGGCGAGGTTAACAGCTACCGTTCTCTTAACGGTGTTAACCATACCCAGAATAGCCGAGTTCTTGAGCGGGTTTATGGCTTGAAGGTCGACGTCGCTCTTCAGCAGTTTGCCTCTGTCATCATAGAGGTCTATTGTATCTGCCACGTTTGGTTCCTCCTATATATTTTGCATCTCAACAAACCATCCCTGCGCAACCCGGTCGTGACCCACGTATCATCACCACCATCAAAGCAAATCACATGTCACAACTGCCTCATGAACTGACATGCATGATACCAGAGTATGCGTGGTCTGAAATCTATTGGTGCAACTTAACCATAGTTATAGATATGTTATATAAACTTTTCGTTCCTACATGATTATTCATGGAGAATTCAGAGGATTGCAGGCAACACGCTGATCGTGTTTGAAGGGTGGACAGTTGCCGCATAGCGTTTTTTTGTTTGTATTGGTCATACATGGTTCGCCACCTGCGCGCACCGGTCAGCTAACGATATACCCGGATAATATCACTTATAATAGCATTCCGTTATGGAAACACGCGGTTATAACTCTGATCGCATGCCATGAAACCGGTTACATGGTGGCGCGGGTGACTTGCGTGGACATTACAAGTGTATGTGCGATGCGATATGTCAATACGACATAACAATCCCCTACATAAACCATAAGTCTACTTAAGTCTGATGCCTGATATGCGCGAGGGATTGCCATGAAGATCACAGGAATATCAGGAAGCCCAAGGAAGCACCAGAACAGCGAACAACTGGTCAACACCGCACTTGGCATAGCAGAGGACAGGGGATTTGAGGTAGACCGAATCTTCCTCTCCGAACATACCATCACCCCATGCACCGGATGCGGCGGTTGTGCGGATGCAGGAGAGTGTACGATCAGGGACGCTATGCCCGGGTTATACTCCCGGCTTGAAGATGCCGACGCAATCATCGTTGCCTCGCCGGTTTACTTCGGGTGTATGACCGCTCAATTGAAGGCACTCTTCGACAGAACGCTCCCTTTACGAAAACGAGGGTTTTTACTGTCTGGTAAGATTGGAGGCGCGATCGCTGTTGGAGGCTCGCGCAATGGCGGGCAGGAGAAGACGATTCAGGCGATCCACGCCTGGATGCATATACACGGGATGATCGTAGTCGGCGATAACAGCCATTTCGGTGGAATCGTATATGCGCCGGCAGAATCAGACATTATGGGGATGCAGACCGTTGCAGGCACGATAAACAAGATCTGTGATGTGCTTGAGATGATCCGAAGTGATACACAGTGACAGGAACAGGGATCATGACAAAAGAGATAAAACCGCGCCTGATTGCATGGGAGCTTACCGGAGCCTGTAACCTCAAATGCAAGCACTGTCGCGGCTCGTCCACCGAGATTCCGGATCCTGACGAACTCTCCACAGCCGAGGCATTTTGCCTGATCGACGAGATCGCGGACTTTGCAAAACCGATATTGATCCTGAGCGGAGGCGAGCCGTTGATGCGAGGTGATGTATGTGAGATCGCAAGGTACGGAACCCGCAAGGGTTTGCGTGTGGTTCTCGCAACAAACGGCACAAGGGTCACAGACGAGGTTGCGCGCCATCTGAAGGACGCTGGCATTGCGCGGATCAGCGTGAGCATCGATGGCGCAAATGCAGAGACGCACGATGCGTTCAGAGGAATGCCGGGCGCGTTCGATGGTGCGATGCGCGGGATTGAAGCGATCACAAATGCCGGAATCAGTTTTCAGATCAACACCACGATAGCAAAGACGAACATCGATGAGATCCCGAAGATCCTTGATTTGAGTACCGAACTTGGCGCAGATGCGCTGCACATCTTTCTCCTCGTTCCCACAGGGCGGGGGATGGAAGAGGACGAGATACCGCCAGCCGAATACGAGCGGATCCTGAACTGGTTTTATGACCGGAGGGGGCGTGTCGGGCTTCAGTTGAAGGCGACGTGCGCACCCCACTACTTCAGGATCATGCGGGAGCGTGCAAAAGAGGAGGGAACCACAGTCAGTGTTGAGACCCACGGCTTTGAGGCGATGACGAAAGGGTGTCTTGCTGGCACAGGCTTCTGCTTCATCTCGCGGACCGGTGGGGTGTATCCGTGCGGATACCTGCCTGTTCTTGCAGGAAACGTTCGAGAGAATCCGTTTAAGGAGATCTGGAATCACGCAAAGGTCTTTCTGGATCTGCGTGATGTGAGCCTGCTGAAGGGCAAATGCGGAATCTGCGAGTACAAGCGGGTCTGCGGCGGCTGCCGTGCCCGTGCGTACGCAGCAACCGGCGATTATCTCGCGGAAGAGCCGTACTGTGTTTACCAGCCGCGCACTCGAAGATAGATTCCGGAACCCCCTTTGCATCTGCACCGCAAAACTAATAATCGCCTGCGACAAACTGTGGTTATAGTACCGGAGTGTAAGGGGCAGAGGAAATGAAATATGGAGGATACGAGGAGATGAGGGGGTATGACTTATGATTATGAAGTTGTTATTGGTCTTGTGTATGCTAACAGCAATGGTATCGCCGGTGTATGCCATTGGTTTTGATATGCCGGAAACTACCGTGGCAGAGGTGGTGGCAGATCCTGCGTATTATGACGCTACATTCACGCGTGGGACGATCGGGCTTACTGGCATGCTGATAAACATCTCTGATAACCCGCGCATCAGCGACGGGGAGTTCAGTATCGCCATTGATATGAGACAGTCGGAGATGTTTGTAGGATTTGAGGAAGGAGACACCGTGAAGGTGATTGGCGCCTTTCATTATGAGAGGACAGATGAGGATATTTTTGTTCCAGAAGGTGTCATCCACTGGCCCCTGATCGATGCCGGAACCGTCTCGATACTTGAAATGTCGAGCAACCCGGCATCGTACAACGGCAAAAAGGTGACCATCATCGGCAACCTGTCCGGGGTCAGGGAATCGGGCATGGGGCACCGGCTCGATGTTGAGAGCGATGGGGTGTATATCACGGTGCTCTACTATGGTGGTACAGCGCTTGAGCCAGGAGTTCGGGTCAAGGCATGTGGCATATTCAACGCAGGTACGTTGTATGCAGACACTTTCGGGAAGAAGACTGCGCTGCCTTTTGGTATTCCCGGATTTTCAGGAGTTGTGGCAGTCTGTGTGCTCAGCCTCGTGTCGTATGTGCTGCCGAGGACAGGACGAGGTGACAGGAAACAGTAACAGGAACGTGTGGCGGGGGTTCGTACATGGGCGGTTCAGGCTCCACATTCCACACATCACATTATATCCCATACAACTCTTCGAGCCCGTGCTTCACCTTCGACATCTCGCGCTCGATGGTGCTGAGCATATTCCTGTCGATCCGGTGCCCGCGCAACCGCTCAATAAAAATCAGTGATTTTGTGTGATCTTCCGGAAGAAGCCTCCATGTCGGCTTTTCAACATAATAATCAATCCCGCGAGCGTAAGCAAGCATTTCATCCCTGACCGGTTCGCCAATCCACTCGATGTCCACGTAATAATCAAGCGCATCCATGAGGTTGTTTCTTCCGACGCGTTCCATCAGAAACTCGATCCAGTTCAGCAGTATCACCGCAGTCATCGGATTGTGATCCAGATGCTCCAGAGCTGCGGAATTCCCGAACGTGGCTTTCGAGACCTCGCCAACGACCTCGCCGACCGGGACCAGATCGTCTGCGGGATTTGGAGTGCCCGCTCCCTCCAGAGGAACCGCGTTCACCGGGATACCATGCATCATCTCTTCGATCTTCTCCGTAATGATCCGTTCCAGTTCTTCGGAGATGATTTGGTCATTTTCACTCCGGATTGTTTCAATCATCTCTGTGAACTCATCAAATCTTGTATTAATTCCTTCGAGCTGTTCATTTGTATTTTCTGATACGCCCACTGCCGCTTGCTGCGAAACCGCCTCAAAATCATTCTGCATCATGACGATGCTCTCGCCAAGCGAGTTGATGCGCTTTTCCACCTTGTCAAATCGCTCGATGGTCTCGGAATCCCCTTCGCCCTCGCCAACGAACGGATTCACCTGATTGGACACGATCTCGTACAACGAAAGCAGTTCGAGCACCGACTCGTCCAGCTTGTTAACGGTCTCTCGCATCTCGTCGGACGCTCGCTGTAGCGCTGATGACGTGACATCGATTTTGGCGAGTTTGCTGCTCAGTTCGTCTATTTTTTCGGCGTTTTCCTTAGCAAGTTCGCTCTCCACGGGCGCGCCTCCGCCGGATGGTGCACCCATCCCCGGTGCCCCGCCATCTCCAAAGCCGCCCATGTCGTCGCCGAATCCGCCCATGTCACCCATCTCACCACCAAAACCACCAGGATCGCCCATGCCGGCATCGCCCATCTCACCACCAAAGCCTCCAATATCACCCATATCTCCCATGTCACCGATCTCACCACCAAAACCACCAGAATCGCCCATATCGCCGCCAAACCCCCCCGCGTCGGGTGATGCATCGAAAGGGCTTGCTGAGTCGGACCTTTTCTTGATGCCGCCGATCTTCTTTGTAAGAGACTTGCCAGCTGCAAGTCCTTTCAGCTTACCTACTACCCCATCCAGCATAATTATGTTCATTTTATATGACTAATGAGACTTAAAAGTTGTGTTTGCGCGGGGGGTGTCCCATGCGTGGTTTGACTCGAAGTCTCATGCGCCATAATTGTCGGCGCTACGTTACAGATGTTTCCATGAAAACATATACCCGTGGCTCTTGTGGCTATCGGCGCTACACGTACGAAACCATGATGCAGAGCCACTTACACAATTTCTTCGTGGTGGAGAGGATCAAGAATGCGTATTTATAGTACCAAAGATGCGTTGCACTTTCGGGCGGGCTTGCACTCCTGTTCTGGCGCGCATGGTTCTCTCCGCAAATATCTTTGCACCACACTCGATAGACAAATGACACTGGTACCTGTGTAATTCGCTCATTTGTTCATCCCTGACCTGTTATTTAACACTGAAACCCCCTGATCGTATCCAGTCCGTCCACAACACTTATATTGCAGATATACATTAGAAATGCTGACGTTGGTTTTCCATGCGTGTTGAGAACCAACACAAAAGCAATCATCCCATCGTATGGAAGGATTACAACCAACGTCATTATTTTATCTCACTGATTTGCAGGACTCGCCAGCATCACTGCCATGGTTTTAATCGCCTCCCGGGTCAAAATGAAATATCATGCGGATACTTAACTCGATGTACGGGCAGGCGGTTGGCGACATGCTTGGTGAGCCTCTTGAGGGACTCACCCGCAAGCAGATCAAAGCACGGTGGCGCACAGTCACAGGCTTCGTCCGCCCGCCATCGATCACCGACGACACAGTAATGACGCACCTTGTTGTGCGGTCGGTCTGCGAGGCTCATAAGGTGGATCGGCACCACATTGCAGGGGTATTTCTCATGTACCATGCGCGGATACCACGGATGGGACCAACGACTGCGCACGCACTATCGTGTTTCGCAGACGACCCCGGATTCACGCCGACCGCAGGCACAACCGATGGCGCAGCTATGCGTGCGCCTGCGATTGCGTGGCTGTTTCCGGAGGAGCAGGTCATCCCTGCAACCATCGAATCGTCGCTTGCAACACATGGCGCGGATGTTGCGATCGCCGGGGCGTGTGCGATCGCGTGTGCTGTTTCATCAGCGATCAGCGGCGCGGGGATCGAGGAAATCATCCAAGCCGGGATAGAGGGGGCTGAACACGCATCAAACAATCTTGCGGCCCGCATCCGGGAATCGGTCGGGCTTACATCTGAAAAAGCACTCGAAGATGCCATAGACACGGTCGGATGCGGGATCGAGACTATGGAAGCCGTGCCTGCAACATTTGCAGTCATCGCAAGCGAGCAGGACTTCAGGAGCGGCGTGCTTGCTGCGGTAAATCTTGGCGGGGATGCCGACACCATCGCATCGATGGTCGGCGCAATCCTTGGAGGGATGATGCCGGGCAGGTGCGCCATACCCGGTGAATGGATCGATGCATGTGGGAAGGGGAATTCTGCGGAAGACGTGGAGACATTGATCCGGGAGTCGTGGAGGTGTATCTCCGAATCAACATTCAGAGATCCCTCAAAATCTCGAAATTGACTTTACCAGTCAGCGAAATGCACTCGGATTTCCGGGCAGTGTCTCTTCCTGCGTAACCGTAAAATAATAACCCCCGGTCAACCGGATCGCAGGCGCATTCACCCCACACAAGTTCCTGCCGGAACCTTGCGCTCTGGCGAAAGCAGGATCGCTCCATCGTGATCAGCCGCAAGGATCATTCCCCGCGACTCAAC
>DAOWIV010000228.1 GCA_030640725.1 Methanosarcinales archaeon
CCTGTACCGATGGTTCCCGAAAGCGTGGTCATCAAAGCGCGAAATGGTGATATGTCGCCCCTGCCCACTTCTTTGCGTTCGAGCATGAGGCGGAGGGTGTACGTCAGTTTACGTGCCTGAATCCCCCGCAACCTGAAAGTAAGGAATATGCCGGTCCCGATGAGCAGAACCATCATGAACGGATCCCAGACAGTATCACTGACTGTTGTGAGAATCTGGTGCAGGGTCATCAGAGATACCACTCTCGCTAAAGTTTAAATCCTTGTTTACCCGGCAATTCTGATTATGCACTCCACCATCCAGATAGATGGGTGTGGTCGTGCGCTTAACTTATGCTATGCGCCAAGCGTAAATTGAGTTCTTCCAATGCGGAAATCGCTGATACCATGAAAGTCTGAAATCAGCGTTAATCTGTGGCTATATATACCATGACTTTGTTACATTAATAAAACACCCCAATTTCCAACACCGGACAAAAAGGAGGATCTGATACCACGGACATAAGCCAGACAATCTTTGAGGACTGCACTGACGATCTTGGACCTGAGAAGATAATCCACATCTACGAACCCGTCGCAAAGTTAAGAGCGATCGTCGTGATCGACAACGTCGCCGCAGGACCTGCCATTGGCGGCGTGCGGGTGGCTCCGGATCTCACCACAACAGAGATAACGAGACTCGCAAGGGCGATGACGCTCAAGAATGCTGCGGCAGGGCTTCCGCACGGGGGCGGTAAAGCCGGAATCCTCGCGAACCCGAAGACGGGGGGTAAAGAGCATCTCATACGTGTCTTCGCAAGGACGATTGAACATCTCCACGATTACATACCAGGTCCTGATATGTGCACTGATGAATGCTGCATGGCTTATATATTCGATGAAATAAAGCGGGCTGTCGGTCTTCCGAGAGTGCTTGGCGGAATCCCTCTCGATGAGATTGGAGCAACTGGTTTCGGGATCGCAGAATGTGCAGAAGTTGCGAAGGAGTACATAGATCTGGATTTGAATGACGCAAGACTCGTTGTCGAGGGATTCGGGAACGTTGGCAAGAATGCGGCGCGATTTCTCGAAGAGAATGGCGTATGCCTTGTGGCTGCGAGCGATACGAGCGGAACTGTATATAATAAGGAAGGGATCGACGTTTCAGGATTGATACAGGTGAAGGATGAGAAAGGGTCCGTCATCTATTACGAGGACGCGGAAAAGCTGAAGACAGAGGATCTCCTGAAGATACCGGGCGATATATTCGTTCCTGCTGCAAGACCTGATGTCGTCGATGAGAGAAACGTCAGCGCACTTGACACAAAGCTCGTAATCCAGGGTGCGAATATTGCAATAACAACCGGAGCCGAGAAGGCGCTTCACAAGAGGGGTGTTCTATCAGTCCCTGACTTCATAGCAAATGCAGGCGGCGTCATCGCGGCTGCGGTCGAGTACAGGCGCGGGAGCGAGAAAGAGGCTTTTTTTGAAATCAAGAGTAAAATAAGAGCGAACACAAAGACAATCCTCGATAAAACGTACAGCGAGGGTTTGTATCCGCGGGATGCCGCTGAAATGATCGCAAAGGAACGGGTACTCTCTGCGATGAGATATCGCAGATGCGTATAACATCTGACCTCATAACATCATGCTCTCAAAGATCCTTGAACCGGATTCGATTGCAGTGATCGGCGCATCCTCGAATCGTGAAAAATGGGGATACCGGATATTAGATAACATCATCTCGGGAGGGTACGCAGGATCGGTTTATCCGGTGAACCCAAACGAAGACGAGGTTCTGGGGATGAGATGCTATCCTTCGGTTCTCGACCTCCCTCGCAGAGTCGATCTCGGCATAATCGTTCTTCCTGCAGAGATTGTCCCCGCGGTTCTGGAGGAATGCGGGAGAAAAGGCGTCCGGGGCGTCGTGATCGTATCAGCGGGCTTCAGCGAGGTCGGAAACAGTGAACTTGAGAACAAGGTCAGCGATATTGCAAGGGACTACGAGATGCGGATGATCGGTCCGAACACGTTCGGCTTCATCAACACGCATCTGAACCTGAATGCGAGCATCATCCCACAGATGCCAGAGAAAGGTGGGATCTCGTTTGTGACCCAGAGCGGAACATTTGGGCTCGCACTTGTGGACTGGGCGGTCAGCCAGCAGATGGGGCTTCACCTCGTCGTCGGGGTCGGGAACAAGGCAGACGTCGATGATTCTGACATTCTTGCACATCTGAGTACTGATCGGCACACAAAAACGATCATGATGTATATCGAGGGGATAGAGCGGGGAAGGCGATTCATCGATGTCGCAAGCGGGATTAGAAAGCCGGTAATCGCGCTAAAGACCGGGAGATCTCGGGCAGGAAGTAAGGCGGCACTGTCGCATACAGGCGCTCTTGCCGGCACCGACCGGATCTACGACGGGGCATTTAAGCAGGCAAGGGTCATCCGCGTAGGGGCGCTCGAGGAGCTGTTTGATTCTGCGCTTGCGCTCGCGCTCTCTCCGCCTGCAGGTGATGGCATCGGGATCATCTCAAACGGTGGAGGCGCTTCAATTCTCGCAGCAGATCTATGTGAAGACCTCGGGCTTCATCTCCCGGACCTGTCAGTGGATACGGTTCGGATGCTGAAAGGAGTGCTTCCGGCGATTGCAACACCTGCGAATCCTCTGGATACGGCAGGGGACGGCAGCTACGAGATGTTTAAGGATGTTGTGGAG
>DAOWIV010000076.1 GCA_030640725.1 Methanosarcinales archaeon
ATCCAAATTTCCATAAGCGAACTTTGCAAACCTCCGTGCAGATTTAAGATCAGAACCAAACGCGTTTTCGCATTTTGCTGCGTATCCAGCCAGAAATTTATGAGAAAAGTCGTCGTTCTCCACAGCAAGAGCCGCAACATCTGCTGCGATCTCGCCGCTCTTCACGGCGTAATACAAACCCTCGCCAAGGAAGGGATCGACGAACCCTGCAGCGTCACCCGCCAGTATCACGCGTTCACCGTGGATTCTCCTGTCAACGCCGCCAAGGGGGATCAGGTGACTGTTAATTCTGTTTATCCGGTCCTTGAGATCGATCTTCTTCTGAAGCGAGATATCCCTGACAAAACTCATGAACATCTCTCTTGACCCGCGCATCTGTGGAATCGGTCCGCCGATCCCCACCGAAAGCCGGTCACGCTTCGGAAACACCCACCCGTAACTCCACGGTCCACGGAAATATAACTCGATGGCATCTGTTTCAACGCACTCCGCAACCAATGTCTCCCCAAGTTTGACCTCGGTTTCCAGACACAAACAGATATCAGACCCCCAGCGTGTTCTTATACCCGATTTTCTTGCTACCGTGCTGTTTACACCGTCTGACCCGACAATCATCCTTGCCTTGTATTTATCTACAGGTGTTACTACTTCCATATAGTCCCTGTTAAAATTGATATCCTTTACTGGCTCGTTATCGCAAACCCAGGCGCCAGAATCCTCTGCTCTGTTGATGAGCCAGTTGTCGAGGTCTCTTCGCATCGTTGTTACCCCAATGCGACCGTCCAGCCTACCTGTGAAGTTCTGGTAATCCAGCAGGAAGATCTTTGCACAGAATATCTCGCGCTCGATCAGTCCCTTATCGATCCCCCCGATCGCGTCCAGCGCCTTCTGCGAAACACCGCCGCCACAGGTCTTGTCTCTTGGATACGTCTCCTTTTCAAGCACCAGCACAGAAACCCCTTTCTTTGCAGCCCTCTCTGCGGCAATTGCACCTGCAGGACCGCCACCGGCGATGATCATGTCGTACATCGCTCGCCTACTCTGTCGTCGCGAGTTCTTCAAAGTATCTCCCGACCAGATCAGCATCGCTGATTCGTTCAGGCTCAGGCGCCCCTGCGGCGATCGGGTCCACCGGAAACGGCGGCGACGTCTCAAATTCCTGCTCCCGCACATCACCTGCCTCCCTGATCGAGAACTCGGATCCAACGCCGGTATACATCGTAAGATCAAGATTTGTGCCCTCGATGGACGCAACCGTGGGGTCTCCATAGATATCAGCCTCGCTGCCAGCCTCGCTGACGTCCATTGTTTCGGCACCTCCACCACCTCCGGCAGCATCACCAGCGCCCCCTATCGTGCCAAGAACCGGCAATCGCACCTCGCCAACTGAGTTTACCACCGAAAAATCCGCAACCGCAAGCGATATGATGGCAAGCGCCAGCACGATGATCGATATAACCCGAACCGTCATCCGTTTCTGGTCCAGAAATGACGAATACTCAATCTCGTCCATTTTTTTCGCAACGTTGTCTGCCAGATCCGCCACCACCACATTTTCCACCCCTGAATTGTCGTGTGCCGTCTTCAGGGGTTCGCTCAGGTCAGGATACGCAATTCCGATCGTTGCACATGCGTCTACGTCCGCATCCGCACCGCGCCTTCGTGCCCGCAGAACACTTAAGGTCGAGACTGCGATGGTGATCAGAACCGCAAGCAGGAGTGCGCATAGCGCGGGCACCGTGATCTCTGCGCCGATATCCGAGAACGTGACAATATCAACCCGAATCATGCCTGCACAGACTGTATGAATGCCAGTAAAGATGATTGTGGCATACGCAGCCATGAAGATCAGGATCGAATCGAGCAGCGCGTAATATATGTTAAATTTCCTGAACAGGTTGCTGAGTTCCGAGACCTTGTCTGTGAATATGTACACTATACCGTGAATCGGCACCTGTATGCTTATATTTTGCTGTCAGCCGCGGGACCCCCGCGATGCATCTGGCAAGAGATGCGCGTGCCGGGATCAACACCACCGGACAATAGCTAAAGATGTGGTAAATGCGAATTTTCTCCGGTTTTGTTCCCGGGTGAGGAATGGAGTGAGAAGGGCGTGCAGGTTAACCTTTATCACATCCGAAACCTCATAATAGATCAGGATGATCGATACCGAGTTCTTTAACCAGCTGAACCGATTCTCGCTGATGTTGCGCAAGCGGGTCTCGAACGTGTATGCAGGCAACCGACGTGCGGTGCTGCAGGGCAAAGGCATCGAGATCGTGGGGTACCGTGAGTACATGCCTGGCGATGACATCAGGTCAATCGACTGGAGGGTGTACGGCAGGACCGAAAAACTGTATATACGCAAATTTGAGGAAGAAAAGAGTGTAACCACACATATACTTCTCGATTCGAGCAAAAGTATGGACTATTCGAGTAATGGCACAACGAAATTCGATTACGCAGCGATGCTTGCGTGTGGATTCGGTTACATGGTGTCAAGAGAGAATGAGAAGTTCTCAATATCCCCGTTTGCCGAGAACATCGATATCAATCCTCCGAAACGTGGCAAAGGTCACCTGCTTCACACGATCGACGTGTTAAACCACCTCGGGTTGCAGGGGGAAACGAGATTTGACCACTGCATCCAGCAGTACGAGAAGATGATCCGGTCAAAATCGCTCGTCATCGTCATATCTGATTTTTTATGCGATATCGACTCGATACGGGCTGGATTGTACCGGCTCGCACATAACGATCTGATCGTGATCTCGGTCTTTGATCCGGCTGAATACGACCTCACGATCGAGGGCGATGCAAAGCTGCATGATATGGAGACAAACGAGATCAAAAAGACATACATCAGCCCAAGACTGAAACAGGAGTACCGAAAACTGCTCGATGCCCACTTCGGAGCCGTGAAGGAGACCTGCAATCACATCGGAGCGGATTTTTTCTCATTCGGCACGAATACGTCGATATTCGATGCGTTCTTCGAGGCAGTGAAGGCTAAATAGCGATTATCAGGTGATTGGGATGCCGTTTGCAAATCCGGTGGCACTTCTCGCTCTTTCAAGCATCATTCCGATTATAATCCTGTACCTGATCAAGCCGAAACCCAGGGACGTAAAAATCCCGTCGCTGATGTTTATTCTGGATATGGGGCGAAAAGAGCACAGATACCAGACAATGCTCAAGAAATTCATCAGGGATCCACTGATGCTCATGCAACTCCTCTTCTTAATCCTGCTTGCGCTTGCGATGGCGTCTCCGTATCTTGTTGTGACCGAGACCGTGCGCGCTGATCACACGGTGCTCGTCCTTGATGCATCCGCATCGATGCAGGCGGAAAGTTCGGGTTCAGGTTTGGGTTCGGGCGCACCGGGGACGAGCAGGTTTGATCTGGCAAAGAACGTTGCAGAAAAGTTCGCCGGCGGAAAGACAAGCATTATTCTGGCAAAAAACGTCCCGATCGTTGCGCTTGCGGGCGCAAGTCGGTCTGATGCAAAAGTCGTTCTGCAGCGCGTCCAGCCCGGTGCGACCACATCCGGTATAGGAAATGCAATCCTTCTTGCAAAGAGCATGATAGAGGATGAGAATGGCGCAATCGTGGTTATCTCTGATTTCTCAGGTATCGATGTCAATGACGACTCGATATCGACATCAAAGATGCTTGCAAACGCTGCGGGCATCGATGTGACATTCAAGCAGGTCGGGAACGATGCAGACAACATCGGCATCGTATATGGTAAATTGGAGCGAAAAGGAGACAAATACGAGTATATCTGCAATATCAAGAATTATATGGATAGTGCGCAGACGGTGCCGATCGAAGTATTCCGCAATAGCAAAAAAATCCTCTCTGATAGTAAAACAATACCACCGCACTCAACAGACCTCTTTGCACTCGCTGATCTCCAGCCGGGTGCCACAGTCGTCGTCCTGAAGCACGGAGACTCGCTGGATGTTGATGATCGTGCATATATCGCAATTCCTGAGATCGTGGAGCGGAAGGTGCTCTTTATCAGTGAAAATAAAAACCCGCCAGCGAAGATCGCGCTAAGTTCACTCTCAGACACCGAATGCTCGATCGTAAAACCACCCGTCCTCCCATCGTTTGATGATTACGACATCGTTGTGGTCGGAAACATCACAAAGGATTCGCTGCTTCCGGGAACGTTCAATGATCTTGCAACGTTTGCCGGGTCAGGTGGCGGACTTGTGATCCTTGCATCTGACGATCTCGGCGAGATCGATACAAACAACCTGCTGCCTGTGCAGATATCCGGAAAAGCGGGGTCCACGGTGCTGAATACGGAGATGGTCAGCGAATTCATAGGAGATGTGGCGTTTGAGGATATTTCAGTGAGTAAACATCTCAGAGCGGGGCGGGTTGAGGGGGCTGTCACAAACGTGGTCGCAGGTGATGGCTCACCGATGCTTTCGTACCGCAGACAGGGCGATGGCACCGTTGTGTACTTCGGGTTTGGCGAAGGGGACTCGTCGTGGAATGATTTTCACACGAGAGTCGATTATCCGATCTTCTGGAGGCAGATCGTGGACTGGATGAGCGGGGTTCTCGAGATCGAGGCGTACAATGTCAGGACAGGGCGAACGTATCCCATGGCTGGGAGGCAGGAGGTGATCACGCCTTCCGGACCGGTTACCACGGATAACCTGCTATTTGATGAGGTTGGCGGCTATCAGGTTGGCGATATGGCGATTGCCGCAAATCTGTACGACGCAGACGAGTCCGATCTTGCTATGGACGCGATGACAGTTGCGGCACGTAACCTCGAGCCTGATACGGTCAGGGCTGAAGTCGAGAAGGATCTGTGGGCATTTCTGACCATTCTTGTGATGCTTATTGCAGGACTTGAACTGTACTATCTCCGGGCGAGAGGCGAGTTGTGAATGCCTGATCGAGGCAGGGGGCACGCCTGATACCTGACAGGGGGTTTAACCGATGGAGGATCAAGGATCTGGTCTCCCACTAAATTAATCGGTAGTGTCTCAAATTTCATGGCTTATTTCGAACATTAAACCCTCTGATCTCCCTGAAACATCATTGATGACTTCTCCACCTATGTAGAGTCGGTCAATGCCCGGGAGATGTGGCACCTCCACAAATGACTGTCCGGACTGACTTATTGTCCGGTGAAAACTGTTAAGTACTAATCCAAATTAGTACTAATCATGATTAGTACATTCGTCGATCGAGAACCCGAACTGGAACTGCTCAAC
>DAOWIV010000193.1 GCA_030640725.1 Methanosarcinales archaeon
AGGGGACAAGAGATCGGATTTGTGTTCCAGACTTGGGGTCTTGTATCCAGAATGAGTGTGTTCAAGAACGTCGAACTCCCGACGCTTGCGAACCAGAAACCAGGCGTCGATCCGGAGAAGCGCGCAAAAGAACTTATTGAATTGGTCGGACTGTTTGATCGGATGCATCACAATCCGACAGAACTATCAGGCGGGCAGCGCCAGCGTGTTGCGCTTGCAATGGCACGATCTCAGCATCCGGACAGCGTATCCAGCCAGTTCTATATCTGCGACGGAGCACCGCCACAGCTGGATGGGCAGTATGCGGTATTCGGCAGGACGATTGAGGGAATGGACGTCGTGCGGGCGATTGCAGAGGTGAAAACGGGACCGCAAGACAAGCCTGTGAAGAGTGTTGTGATAACCAAAATCTCGATCAAATGAGCCTCATTCAGGAGGGGCTTCACTGGATTTAGCCCCCCGCCCCCTTCATCGGTCGTTTGCAAACGCCGGATGCAGGTTGTGTGCGAGGGATTGGGATTAAGGTGAAAACACCCAAACGCTTTTACCTAATCGGAGGCGTACAGACATTAAAGCGGCGCAGGTGACCCGGATGAAACTCGATAGCATTGATAAACAGATTCTCGCGATACTGGAAAAGGACGATACGACCCCAAACGCAATGGTTGCGGAAAAGCTCGGAATCACTCAGGAGGAAGTGGAAGAGCGGCTCGGCAGGCTCACCGACACCAGAACCAAGATACTGGTCGTTGATGACGAACCCGATACCTTGATCCCACTAACCCGTGCGCTTGAGGCGGACAGCTATACCGTCGTCGGGGCGGTCGATGGCGCTGATGCACTCGAAAAAGTCAGGGATGAGACACCTGACCTGATCCTCCTCGATCTGATGCTTCCGAAACTGAATGGCTATGAGGTCTGCATGAAACTGAAAGAGGATCCGATGACCCGGCAGACCCCAATCATCATGCTCAGCGCAAAAGGTGAGATCAAGGACAAGGTGCTTGGTATCGAGATCGGCGCGGACGATTATGTGACCAAGCCATTCGAGCTCCTGGAACTAAAAGCGCGGATACGTGCGCTTTTGCGCAGGACTGGGGTGTGAATACTGCGCGTGAGACGGGCAGGTTCAGGAGCTCTTATAAAGTGGCGCCTCTCTGGCGAAGATGAGTGGAAGTGTCCATTCTTGAAATGAAAAGTCGGATTGTATAGTCAGTAGTGTGACTATTTATCGAAAGGTTTAAGTATGACTATGCGAGAGTATACTTATCGATAAATCGAAAGATTGGAGAATCAATAAAATAGTAGCGAGTTGCGTTAAGATGATAGCAAAGACCTCAGATGGGGCAGAAATATACTATGAAACTTATGGGAACCGGGAAGGCATACCTGTGGCTCTGATACATGGTCTTGGGGCGGATCATTCTATGTGGAACCTTCAAATACAGAAATACCCGTCAATGAACCTCTTCTTAATCGTTCCGGATATGCGGGGGCACGGCAGATCCTCACGGACGGATTCGTTCAGGATCAAAGACACTGCCCGCGACCTTGCCGCGATATTTGAATCTATGAACCTGAAAAAAGTCTCGATCGTCGGAGTGAGCATGGGCGGGCTTGTTGCCCAGCGGTTTGCAATCGACTTTCCGGACAAGGTCGAGAAACTGGCGATCGCTGACAGTTTCAGCGGCACCAGAAGCTGGATGATGCGACTCAATGGTAGACTTGCATTACTCTTAACGAAACTCTTTTCAAAAGTCGTCCTGATAAAAATTATAGACTCGGCGTACGGAGGAAAAAGAGAAGAGATGCAGAATATTCGAAAGTATTTCAGAGAACAGATACTGGCGCAGGACATGGATCAGATCATGAAGGCGAGAAAGGCGGTAAACCGATTTAATGTTCTTGGCGAGCTTGGGAATGTTCAGGCGCCCACGCTGGTTCTCGTTGGAGATCACATGGGAAAATGGCGGTCGGAATGGCAGAAGAGACCGCAAAAGGGATTAAGAATGCACGATTCAAGGTTCTGGAGGGCGGCGGAGACCCTTCGAATATGATGGCACCTGAGTTGTTCGATCGCAATGTTGTGGAATTTATCAAAGGCTGATCGATCATGCCCCACAAACGATTCACTATAATTGCGGTTGCTGTCGTTCTCATCGTTACGGTAGCGTGGCTCGGACACACCACCAACAAGGAAGTGGAGACGATCGTGCAGCAGCAGTTGGGTGAGCAGCAATTGCTGCTTGCCAGACAATCTGCGGCAGGCATCGAGAGTTTTCTTGAGGAGAAGACCGTTTTAATCGAGGTTTTGGCAGCGGATGCGACAGATACGTCACCAGAAGGTATGGCACGGAGTTTTATACCGATTTACTATATATCCAGAGGGGTTTTCGCAATTCAATTTATAAATAGCACCGGCGTGGTGGTATCAGGCTATCCCGCAGAAGATACGCCAGTCGGATTCGATCTGTATGCGACGAACAAAAATCAGGCATTC
>DAOWIV010000137.1 GCA_030640725.1 Methanosarcinales archaeon
AGTACAGATATCACTGGATTTTTAGACAGTGCCCCCCAAACCATTCAAGCACATAGCTTTAATCACGGTCGAGTGAGGTATGTTGTGCTCCCGATTTTTTGGTATGGTCGAATCTATTGTATCAGCAATATCAAGTTCGTCAAATATTCCAGCAACAAGCCCAAGGTGTGCAAGTGATGTGGTTGTTATCTTCATGCGGCTAATCATCCCCTCACAGGATATTACTGGTTAAATAGGTGGGGTGGGTTAAAATAGTTGGGGTTTGAGGTGTACCTGAGGACTATAAGATACGGTATAAAAATAATATTTTGTGGACATTCAAAACCGTTGTCAGTAGAAATTATGAAAATGGATGGCGACCTGCGGAATGTCAGATAGGTTTCTCATATTGAGACATTTTTGTCTAAATCCCGTTAGAGAATAATGTCTCTTGCCTTTCGAAGGTTTATTTAACCCATTTTGAACCTCTTTTTGCGCATTAAACCTATACATCATCCCGATGCCCCGGACTTGAGCGTGGCGAAATCCGGGGTCGTGACTGGGGCTTTCCCTTCATCAGCGAATTTTATTTTTATGTGATATGTTTAGCTTTATTGGATCACAAAAGCGTCTGAAAATTAATTTGTCGAGACACTACACATCCCCTGTGCGATCTGACTCATCAAGATTAATCAAGCACCGGTTTCCGGATACTCTCTCTGAAATACCTGATTAACGCATCTATACAACCCCCGCCACGTTTCAAACGTCAATCGGAGGATCTTCAATTCAATTTCACGCCGGTGATGCTTGATATGTCGTTTTCCTGCATTGCAACACCTATGGTACGGGCTGCCGCATGAATCATCGGTTTGCGCAGGGAAACAACGATGAACTGTGCACTTTCTGAAGATTTCTTGATTCTGGCTGCGATCCGTTCGGCATTTGCGCCATCGAGGAACATATCCACCTCGTCGAATGCATAGAACGGCGCCGGGTGGTGCTGCTGGATCGCAAAGATGAATGCCAGCGCAGTCAGGCTCTTCTCGCCTCCGGACATCGCCTCCATTCGCTGAAGTGTCTTATCAGCAGGCTTTGCCCGGATCGTCATGCCGCCTGAGAACGGATCGTCCGGATTTTCAAGGATTAATTCACCATATCCATCAGACAACTCCGCAAAAATGGATTTGAAGTGATTGTTGATGTCATCAAAGGAAGTATAGAACGTTTCTCTCTTCAACTTCTCATATTTCTCGATCCGATCGATGATTGCTTCCCGTTCGGTAGAAAGCGTCTCTTGACGCAGCTTGAGTGCGGATGCTCTCGATTCCACGGTCTCATACTCTTCGAGCGCGCGCATGTTGACAGGTTCGAGTTTTTCGATCGCCACATCGATCGACTGGATGCGGGTGCGCACTTCCTCCTCAGATGGTACCTCGCCAGTTTCGTCGATTTCATGTTCCTCGATTTCATCACGGAGAATGGTTATCTGCTCATTTAACGCATCTCTGGTTGCGATCAGCGCCTGCGTGTCCCAGCGCACCTGGTTGAGGCGTTTTTGCACGTCGCTTAGTGATGCAAGTGCATCATCCCGGTTCTTTTGCATGACTGTGCGCTCTTCCTGCAAGGATGAGAGTTCCTGGTCGAGTTCCTGCGCTCTGGCGCTCTTTTCGTCGAGTTGTGTCTCGAAGGTTGCAATATTCTCCTTGTGCTGAACAATTTTTGATTGATGCTCGCCTCTTCGAGTTTCAAGTTCTTTTATGTGGTTGTTATCATTTTCAAGCTTTGTCTTTGCATTATCAGACTCAAGGAGTATTGATTTTATAGTTGCATCGATATCGCGTATTCTTTCATTCAATCTATTGATTTCAGAGGTTATCTTGTTGGATTGCTCATTGAGAGCCGGGATCTCAGAACCTTTTAACTCGCTTTCCAGTTGTGTGATCGATTCCATGAGCTTGCGTATCTGCTCTGTTTCGGATGCGACCGTTGATTCATTATCTTCTGCCTGTTTGCGGATGATTTCACGTTCTTTCTTGATATCTTCGAGAGCCTGTTGCTTTTCCTGGATGGTAGTGCTGAGGCGGTCTGTTCTTCCTGCAATTTCCTCTATCTGTAGTTGTTTCTTTGTAATCTCCTTTTCAAACGTATCAATCTCGGCATTTATCGATGAGATGTGGCGATCGTGTGAATCGATCCTGTCGATAAGATTTTTCTTGCGCGAGTCGTATTCTGTGATCTGTTCTGCGAGTTTTACCAGTTTTTCCTGCTCAATTGCTGCAAAGTGCGCCCCATGATCAGATCGTGATCCACCAGTCATGGCGCCGGCTTTTGTGACCAGTTCGCCATCGAGCGTGACCAGATTGTGACTTCCAATCAGTTTCCTCGCTGTATTGAGAGTATCGACCACCACCATATCACGGAACACATATCGGAATGCCATTTCAAGCTTTTGGTCAAAATCGACCAGGTTTATCGCATAATCGACTATCCCGTCAATGTTTGGCAGGTTGTTGTATGAAAAATTGGCTCTGAGTTTGTTAAGTGGCAAAAACGTTGCTCTTCCAGCTGATTTTCGCTTCAGCAGTTTGATTGCATGGGCGGCGACCTCGTCGCTATCCACCACGATGTTCTGCATGCGTGCTCCGGCAGCAACCTCAAGCGGCGTGGCGTATTGCTGCTCGACCCTGCCAAGCGCCGCAATCGTGCCATATACCCCGGGCAGTTCTCGCATATCCTTCGCCTTTAAAATCGTTTTTACGGCATGTGGATAACGTAAATCCTCGGATGCCTTGACACGCGCCTCTGCTCTGGCATATTCCTGATATATATCCTGCAGATGCTTCTCAACCCTGGTGAGTTCAGGTTTCAGCTTCGATCCGCTCGCCTCAAGGTCGGTTCGGTCGCCGACAAGGGTCTGTATGCTGCGCTCTGTTTCTTCGATCTCTTGTTTTAGATTTTGTATGTCAGCATCCACCGATCTGATACTGCGCTCCGCTTCCTTGATATCGGATCCAATCTCCTGCTCTTCGGTACTCTTGCGCCTGATTGCATCCAGTAATCGGTCCTGTTCACGCAAATGCTCATTTTTGGTGGATTTTGCAACTTCAGCATCCTTCCGCACACCGTCCAGCTGATCCCTCTTCTCTGCATACTTTGCATCCACTTCACCGATCTTACTATGGATCAACAGCAATTCAGACTCGTTTGCTTCTATCTCGGCTAAAATGCTCCCTTTTCGCAGATGTTCGTCATCAACCCTCTTCTCACACCCCGTGATCAGCGTCTTTGTTTCATCGATATCGATGAACAACCGCTGCCGTTCCTTGCCGATATCATGGATATCGTGATCGAGTAGTTCGATCGAATCCATTAGCCGGGAAATCTCGCCCCGAATGTCTTCAATCTCCTTCTTGATCTGGATGTGCTCATGCTCCCCCTTATTCATGATCTGTTCGTTCAAATTCACCAGGGCAGAGTCTGTTTCATCGAGCCTCGCTTTCTTTTCAATTTCACCAGATGATAACTCTTTTTCAAGACTCTGTTTGCTGTGAATCTCCTCTGATATCGTCTCCTGTTCGCGTGTTGCATTTTTGAGCTTTGCAAGAACCGTGAACGCCTCATAACGTTTCCGTTCGTCCTTTAGCGACTGGTATTTCATCGCCTGATCCCGCTCACGCTTCAATTTCCTGCGCTGCTGTGCAACCTCCGACAGGATAATGTCTGCACGCTCGATCTGCTCTCGCACAGCCTCCAGCTCGCCGTACGCACGTTCCTTCTTTTCATCGAATTCTGATACACCTGCGATCTCGTCAATGAGTTTCCTGCGCTCAAACGGAGTCATTTCAGTGATTCTCGTCACGTCCCCCTGCATGATCACATTGCACCCTTCAGGTCGTACCCCGACCTTAGCAAGGTTCGCATGTATCTCAGAAAGCGTGCACGCCCTGCCATTGAAGTAGTAATAGCTGTAATACCCGCTCTTCGTCCTCCTGATCTTACGCATGATCTCGACGGTATCATCGTCGAGAGGGAACTCCCGGTCGCTGTTATCGAATTTGATCGTAACCTGCGCGGAATCGGTCTCTTTACATTTACCACCATTCCCATTCCCATTAAATATCAGATCGGTCAGTTTCTCGGCGCGCATGGTTCTGGAACCTGATAAACCGAGCGCAAAAATGATACCATCTACTATATTAGATTTCCCACTGCCATTCGGTCCGGATACCGCAGTAAAGTCGTTGAAAAGCGGTATTTTCACTTTTTTCCCGAACGATTTGAAGTTGTCAAACTCTATTTCCTTGATATACACATAAACCTCCACGTGACTTCTGAATAGTCCTGAGGTGTATTATGTGTTGCGCGCCTACTCGACGACGATGACATCGCTCTGTCGGTCCTGACCGGGATACGCTTTTAGAGTACTTTCCGCTATGATGTACTCAGTAGACCGATTTACTCCGGGTTCTCTCCGATCTAAGGTTCCTCCCTGCTGGAGTTCCTTGATGATCGTCTTCTGATAGAGTAACTCGTTTAATAACGCATGTACATCAGTCTTCAACTCTCGCACCTGCGCCTCAAGCGCGGCGATACGGTCATCCGCCACTGACGGGGGTCGTGCCATCTCTGCAATCACCTGATCGCGTTCCATCAACTTATGTTCGAGCCGTTCTATGAGGATGTCTCTTTGTTTGTTCATCCATACCCCTTCTACATTTTTATCCAGATGTAATCCATTTAGTCGTATGTTTCGTATGAACATATATAAATGTTGCTGAAATACACCACAACTCTTAAGAATATCCTGCCACAAGACATTTAGACACCGGAGACGTTGCAATGGAGACTACAAAAATCCTGCTTGATGAAAACGAACTACCAAAGCGGTGGTACAACATCCAGGCGGACCTTCCGACACCGCTTGATCCGCCGCTGAACCCGCAGACAAAAGAACCGATAACGCCAGACGAACTCTCCGCGATCTTCCCGATGTCGCTGATTGAGCAAGAGATGAGCACTGACCGCTGGATCAAGATCCCTGAAGAGGTCCGTGACGGAAAGATGGTAAATCCGGGAGACCCTGACGAGGCTATCCGCCAGTCGATCTTAAGATTGCCAAAAGTATGATGTGTGATGGAAGTAAAATACAGTAAATATATAGAGGTGTAACATAATGGGAAAAACAGGAAGTATTGAATGGGTAAAGATTAAGGGACGGAAAGGAAAAGTTCGGCTGGTAGAGCATAGCAATGTGAAACACAAGCGACCAGGACCTGCTCAGCGCTACTTATCATCTGGTGCAAGGCGAAGGCGGATAAAACGATCCGAAAAAGCCGTTGCTAAATAGATGCTGCGCTCTGGTGTATGCACATACGAATAATCCTGAATGAACCTCTGTACGCGGGTAACATCGGTTCGATTGCCCGCGTCCTTAAAAATTTCGGATATCGGGACCTTGTACTGGTTAATCCGTGCCCTATCGACGATGAAGCGTGGATGATGGCTCAGCACGCCTATGATCTGCTGGATGGTGCGAGGGTCTTCGAGACACTCGGAGATGCAACCGCAGGTTCCAATCTCATCATCGGGACGACCGGAATGCGCGGGGAGACCACTGGACGGCATATCAGGATGCCTGCGTATACACCGGAGCGGATCCGTGAGAAGTTAAGTGGCACAAAAGGTGGGGCATCTGTTGCTTCCATCGTGTTTGGGCGGGAGGATCATGGGCTCACGAATGAAGAACTCATGATGTGCGACATGCTGATGAGTATCCCTACAGCCGAGCAATACCCGATCATGAATCTCTCGCACGCTGTTGCAGTTGTGTTGTATGAGCTATCAGATATCGGGATCGGGGATATTCTGCTTGCGGATCGATGTGACCTTGACCTGCTGTATGAACATCTCGAGGGTGTGCTCTGCGATCTCGGATATCCGGCGCACAAGAAGCACAAGACGACGCTGATGTTAAGAAGGATATTCGGGCGGGCTGAACTGACCGCAAGAGAGGTGTACACGCTGCGCGGGATTCTCAGGCTGGTTGATTACCGCTTGCGGAGAGGGTAGTGTCTCGACAAATTGATTTTCAGACTTTCCAGCGATAGACAGGGTACCCCGCCTATAGAAGATATACGGATCATTCATTGCGGGAAGCAGCATCATGCAGTCCCGCGGTCTCCCAACTACTCATCGAAATAGAGCATCGCCACGCCGCTGCACCGAAAGGCATGGATAAGATCACGGGTGAGCAACACATCTATGACCTTCTCTGCAACCGTCTTGCTGATCTGAAATCTCAATTCCTGCATCAGAACGATATCCTTCCATTTAATGATTTTTTGTATTTTATATGTTTCTCATCATATTCACATTTGTTGTATTTCTCGCACCGCCGCACCCTCTCATACCACTCCGTGAAACTCGCAAGCCCGTACTAAGAAAGCTTCAGGGGAACAACTCGGGCTCTTTGACAATTCGCGTATGCCATGGCATCTCGCAAATCACTGAATTCTCAGGTAACGTCTCCCTGCTGTCAGTCCCCTGAGATCACCCGGTTCAGCACCTCTACCAGTTCCCTGATCTCGTAAGGCTTGGCTACGACGCCCTTGAATCCGTATCTCTTAAAGTCAGCCATTATCGGATCGTTTGAATAACCGCTCGAGACAATCGCCCTGACCTCCGGATCCATCGCCAGAAGTTCTTTGATTGCTTCCTTGCCCCCCACCCCTCCGGGTATGGTCAGGTCCATGATGACCACATCAAACGGCTGTCCCGAGTTCATAGCACTCCGATATAGCTCGATCGCCGCGGCACCATCGCTTGCAAACTCCACGGTATGCCCGAAATGGGTAAGAACATCGCCGACAAGGTTTCTGATATCCATTTCGTCGTCCATCACCAGAATTCTCTGCATATCGCTGGAATTATCGACAGGAATCTGTTTTTCGTGTTTTTTTTCCATAATCGTCTCTCCTGAAGCACCGCTCTGGCAGGCGGGCAGATGAATGTTGAACGTGGTTCCGCTATTGACCTGGGAGTCTACGTCAATGTGCCCGCTATGCCGCTTGACGATGCTGTATGCGGTTGCAAGCCCAAGACCGCTTCCTTTTGGCTTGGTTGTGAAGAACGGATCAAATATCTTGTGGGTGTGTTCCTCAGATATCCCGGTCCCTTGGTCCTTGATCGATATCCGCACATACCTCCCCGGATCGAGTGGCAGAGTCGTGCCATGTTTGACGACGATATTCTCGCACTGCACCCGGACCGTTCCGCCGTCAGGCATCGCCTGATTGGCATTGATGACCATGTTGCTGATGACCTGGTTGATCTGTCCCTCATCGACCTCCACATGCCAGAGGTCCTCCGGTATCGAGATCTCGCTCCTGACATTAGATCCCCGCATGGCAAAGCCGGTCGAGTCCCGTATTATCTTTGTGATCGGAACCGGCGTTTTGACCGGCGCGCCTCCTTTTGAGAAGGTGAGCAACTGCTGGGTCAGTTGTTTCGCTTGCAAGGACGCTTTTTCTGACTCTGCCAATATATCGAGCGTTTTAGCCCTGTTGTCAGGTATCATCTGTGCAAACGAGAGGTTGCCAAGTATGACGGTCAGAAGGTTGTTGAAATCGTGTGCGATCCCGCCTGCGAGTATCCCGAGCGATTCCATCTTCTGCGCATGGTAAAACTGTCCTCTGGTGATCTCCAGCTGGTCATGGGTGTGTTTCAGTTCAAGAGACCTCTGTTCCACCCGATGCTCCAGTTCTTCATTGAGCTTCTTGATCTTCGCCTCAGCAGCCTTGCGCTCGGTGATATCGACCCAGTTCGAGAGATAATACCGGGTCGCCCCGTTACTCGCGACCGGCGTTGAGGTTATTTCCACCCAGAACCGCTCCCCGTTCTTCTTGCAAAAAAACTTCTCAGCCATCGATGTTTTGTCCCCCGTAGCCACAGCAACGGCACAATCAGGCGTTCCAGGGCTCTGCATCCCCATCTCCAGCGCCATACTCGTCCTCATCTCCTTGGTCCACCATGGATATGGTGCCTTGACGCCGATTAATTCGGCAGCAGAAAAGCCGGTCAGCTCTTCGAGCGCAGGATTTGCGTACCGTACTGATGAATCAGGGTTGGTGACCAGCACCGGGTTTGGAGAATTTGCCAACATGCTCGAGTTAAACTGCTCGCTTGCCCGTAAAGCTGATTCTGCCTGCCTCCGCTCTGCGATGTCGTGGAAAACCAGAACTACACCGGTGATGTTTCCCTTGTGGTCCCGGATCGGCGCACTGCTGTCATCGATGGGTAGCTCCAGTCCGTCCCTGGCTATCAGGATCGTAGAGTCTGCAAGCTTGACAACAGAACCTTCCTTGAGTACCTTTGCCACCGGACTCTCTATCGGTCTGCCAGTCTCTTCATGCACAGCCTTAAAAACGTCCTCAAAGTGTTTCCCAACAGCATCGCGTTCATTCCAGCCGGTCAGTGCCTCTGCAACCGGGTTCATGAATTTTATAACACCTTTTGTGTCGGTTGCGATCACCGCATCGCCGATGCTATCGAGTGTTGTTGCGATCCATTCTTTAGTCTCCCTGAGCCGCCGCTCCATCCGGCTCTTGTACATAGCCATCTCGATGGACGCAAGGAGCTGCTTTGCCTGGAACGGTTTGACGATGTATGCATGTGGCTTAGCAGTCAGGGCTTTATCTATCAGTTCAACGTCCGAGTAAGCGGTTAAAAATATGATCGGGATATCCATTCTCTCTTTTATTTCGCAAGAAGCATCTATACCGGTTTTGTCGCCTTTCAGGACTATGTCCATAAGTATCAGGTCCGGTTTGAGCTTAAACGCCTTTGCCACAGCCTCGTCTGCGCTGCTCCCGCGTCCCACCACCGTATAACCGAGATCTGTAACCGTCATCCTCAGGTCTTCTGCTACGATGGCTTCATCTTCAACGATCAATATGTTAGCGTGTTCCATGTAAACCCCCGTTGATTATTATTTTCCGATCCCAAATTCCATGCTAAATGTCGTGCCCCGGTCACGAATAATGTCCAGCGTTCCTTGTAACTGAGCCTCAACCAGAATTTTCACCAACCTCAGTCCTAATGTTTTGCTCTCATTTATATTGAATCCTTCGGGTACTCCGGTGCCGTCGTCGCTGACGGTCAGACGAACCGTACCATTATCAGCTATGGTGAGCGTGACCTCGACCATTCCGGTATCTTCCTTGCCAAACGCGTGTCTCAGGGCATTTGTCAGCAGTTCATTGATGACCAATCCCGCGGGAAGCGCGATCGATATCGGAAGCGGATGGTCTGTGATGTGGGTTGTATATGTGATTCTTTCACCATCGATCTGACGGCTCCGGAACAACTGCCTCACCAGCCGACCCACGAAATTATCCATATTGATCTCTGATAGGTTCCCACTCTCGTACAACTGAGTGTGGATGAGAGCCATCGTATTTATCCGGTCATAAGACTCTAAAAGCGCATTGATCGTGTCCTGATCGCTGGCGACCCGCGCCTGCATATTGAGCAGACTCAACACGACCTGAAGATTGTTCTTTACGCGATGATGAATCTCCTGCAGGAGCACCTCTTTTTCCCGAAGCGATCGTTTGATCTGTTCTTCTGCCTTCCTGCGCTCGGTGATGTCAATCCCGATCGCCCACGAGTGCCAGCCAGGTATAGGATATTTCTTAGATATATTCGACCATAATATCGTCCTGACACTGCCGTCTTTGCAGGTAATGTCCCATTCCAGATTCCGGAAGTTGCCCCCATACTCCATAAGCATTGAGTAGATATAATTCTCGTAATCCTGGTTGGGGTAAAGTATCTTGCCGGCTCAGGGGTTATTAATAATTTCCCTCGAGTTAAAACCGGTTACTTTTTCGCATTCGGAATTCCATGTTATAATATTCCCTTTATCATCGAATGCATCCAGCATGACCGGCATATTCTCTACAACCAGCCGTAATATCTCATCGCTCTCCTTGAGCGCATCCTCAGCCTTCCCCCGTGCCTCCTCCATCTCACGGTGATGAAGAGCGAGCCCTATGTCAGAAGCCACCCCCGCAAGGAGTCTCTTCTCCTCATCATCCACTGCAACACCGGGCGCAAGTAATACGGTAAGCAGTCCGTAGAACCTGCCTGCATGTTCCACACGGGTGATCACAGCCTCCTTTCTGAGACATGCGTCATCAAAGAAACAGTCTCCGCACTCCCTTAACCAATTCCTGACATGAACAGTCTCTTCCCTGGCGAGCGCATCCCTGATGCAAGGAGGGTAATCGCCATCAAGCAGATATCCCCGGAAGCGCGAGACATCATCCGGAAAACCTGAACCAGCGACCGTGGCAAATCGTTCGCCGTCTTCCAATAAACCGAGCCATACCGCATCATAGCCCCGTGCATCCACAAGGGCATCGCAGGATTTCCGGAGGAGACTATCTACCTCCGTCTCGGTCACAATCGACTGGTTGACATTTCTGATCGCCTTAAG
>DAOWIV010000118.1 GCA_030640725.1 Methanosarcinales archaeon
ACTCGAATTACCAGAGGGCCAAAACTGTGAGCCACTTGTCCCCGACCGGAAGGGCATTTCTTACTCGATTTTTTGTGAAAATGTATATCGCCAGCCCCACCCGGAGGGCAGTTTTTACTCGATTTTTTGTGAAAAAATCGAAGTAATGATGAATCGCCCCCGCGCCCCGATAATCTTATGTGTGGATGGACTCTATGGACACTTTGGTGATCTCAATGATCAGCGTAAATAAATACGGATATAGGGCATTTGCAGAGATGCTCGACAATGCGGATGAACTGAATATTGAAGTATCTGAGTTGGGCAACGGCGCGACCGTTGTGGATGCTGGCATAAATGCGCCGGGAGGGTATGGCGCCGGAATGTATTTATCAAGGCTATGCCTTGCGGATCTGGCTGACCTGAAGTACATACCATATCAGCTGGGTGATCACACCGTACCCGGCATACAGGTGGCGATCGATAATCCGGTCATCGCATGTATGGCATCTCAGTATGCGGGCTGGAGAATTATCGAGGGGAAGTACTTTGCAATGGGCTCAGGTCCGGCGCGGGCACTTTCGTTGGATCCAAAGGAGCTTTATGAAGAGATCGGGTACAAGGACTCATCAGACAAGGCAATCCTTGTGCTTGAAACCGACAAGCTTCCGACGGAAGAGGTTGTAGACAAGATTGCAGCGAAGTGCGGTGTCGATACCAAGGAAGTGTACATTGCAGCTGCGCCGACCTCCTCGATAGCCGGATCTGTGCAGATCTCCGCAAGGATCGTTGAGACCGGCATACACAAGATGCACGATCTTGGCTTTGACATCACCTCGATCAAAAACGGATTTGGCATCATCCCGATCTCGCCAATCGTGGGTGATGACACCAAATGCATGGGCTCGACCAACGACTGCATCATATACTGCGGCAAGACGTATTATACCATCGATTACCCTGATATCGATGAACTGACCGACTACATAAAGAAGGTGCCATCAGAAACCTCCAGAGACTACGGGAAGCCATTCTATGACACGTTCAAGGCGGCTGGCTTTGATTTCTTCAAGGTTGATGGTGCGATGTTTGCGCCCGCAGAGATCATCGTGAACGATCTTAAGAGCAAGAAGACGATTGCAAGCGGTACAGCCAATCCGCATGTACTGTTACAGTCATTTGGTTTGCAGAGGGTGTAAATATCCTTTGTTGTAATTAAAGAGTAGGAGAATAGTGGGCGGGGCTTTAAGTACCCTGCCCTGTTTACCTATTTGCTCTATCTGCTCGGTTTTAGGTTTGGTTTCTCCAAGAAGCCTGCCTGAAGGCTTTTTCCCACCGAGCGCGGGTGTCACATTACGCAAGTGTTTGAGTCATATCCCGTTTGGTGACGTGGCAGAATGTACCCGAAACACAGTATGAAATATCTTGAATAGATCTCGTGTTGGGCTATTAACTCTTAATCTGTGTCTAATATAGGTTTAGACACAGATTAACGCTGATTACACCGATTGGGGGTCATCTGTTTGCCACACGTTACTCGAGCATATTCACCGCAGCCACGCATCCATCGCCTCTTGCAGCGTAAATCGACCCAGATAGAGCGCACTTCCGATGACCACGCCCGCAGCCCCGGCGTCCCTGATTGCGGCGATATCAGACGTTGTGGTGATGCCGCCGGATGCGATCACTGGTATTCCTACCGACCGCACCAGTTCTGCGGTGGAATTTACCGCAATTCCGCCAAGCAAACCCTCCTTATCGATGTCTGTAAAGAGTATGCTACCTGCACCGAGTTCTTCGAATTTCCTTCCGATATCAACCGATCTGATCCCGGATCCACGTGTCCATCCCTCGATTATGACTTCCCCGCCCGCAGAATCGAGAGCGACCATGATGTGCTCGCCTCCGAACCGGTCAGATAGTTCCCGGACGAATTCGGGGTTCTGGAGCGCTGCGGTGCTGACGATCACGCGATCCACGCCAACTCCGAGGAGGCTCTCGACGTCATCCATCGACCGGACGCCGCCGCCCACCTGAATCTCGGAATCGCACTCCTCGCAGATCTTCTCTACAATTCCCGCGTTCTGCCGCTTTCCACGGATCGCGCCGTCGAGATCGATCAGATGGAGGGTCTTCGCGCCTTGATCTTCCCAATCACGTGCAATCAGAGTGGGGTTGGGGAGCGAGACGAGTTCGTCCTCGGGATTTCCCTGCACCAGTTGCACGCATCTGCCGCCCTTCAGATCAACGGCTGGAATGACTTCGAACATGGTCGTTCTTTAGCGGTGCGGGGCTGCATAAACGTTTGCAGCATTCAGGGACATTCGGGCGTTGCTAACACATCCAGAAACGGTTGATTCAATGTCTGACTGCAGGTCTGGCGCGCATGAAGACGCGACGTGATCCGGCGGATGCGAGATGTGGGCACAGCTCGATGCTTGTGGCACGTGGCGACAGGGTATATTAAGCCTTTTCGCGAGGTCTATCACGTTCTCGCCTATTTTTTCCTCTTTTCTGCCCAACGCAATATTCACCATATCGCCGAGCTTTACGCCCCTTATTTCGGGTGGATGCTGGAAGGACATGCCCATTCCC
>DAOWIV010000305.1 GCA_030640725.1 Methanosarcinales archaeon
ATATACCATTAAAAAAGCTCATGTCCGTGGCGGTTCGAAGTATAGCTACCAGCAACCGCACCACTGTAGCAATACCGGTAGCAGCAATAATCCTGCTGCAAACTATACTCAGCACCGACATAAACTGCGATTTTTAGGGGCATGTTCAGGTGTCGTATGGAGTCTTTAGACAAATCTCGGGTTATGCAAAAAACCTTAATCTGCGTTCATCTGTGTAAATCTGTGTCTAATAATGATTTTTAGACACAGATTAACACTGATTTACACTGATTTTACTTTTTCAGTGTTTTTATTGGCGAAATAAACTACTATCCACCTGCAAACAAGAACTCAGATATTTACCAACACGACGGTTTTAGGGCTTTAAAAAAGCTCATTTTGTGGCGGTGTGAAGTATAATTAGAAATCAAGATAGTCCAACCGGAGATCAAAAACCATTTTAGAAAACACCTGCAAAGTCTCGCATGGAAGTACTAAATATTATTAAACCATCAGGCATATTGGAAACCATGCCAAAAACCATCACGCTATCCGAACTGGGCAAGTTGCTCGAAGACGTAATGGAACTGCAGGATGTTGTGATTGAGGGTGAGATCGAGATCGAACTTGCCGCAGACGGTGTCGATCAGGGACTGGCGCAAGCGGTTGGATTTGAGATCGCGCAGATTGCGACGCGGCTTGGTAGCATTGCAGGCATGTTGGGCTATCAAGTCGTTGGAGCAGCAGCACCCATAACACCACCCGCGCTGTCCGCGATTCCGCAGGAGTTGATCCCGGCGTCGTTTGAGGTGGACACAATCCCTGAATGGAAACACACAATCGAGGAGGTGACGCTTGGTGCGACATCGGCGGATGGCGGCACCCGGAAGAGTACGGTGACGCTCGGCGGCGAAAACGCGCTGCCATATTACTTTGACGCGCCGATGCCCCATCGAAACTACGTCTCCATCGATGTCTTTGACATGCCCATCACCATGGCGAAGGCTGTGCGCGTGAACTATGAGGACGTGCTCGATGACCCTGCTGAGTGGGCAAAGAAAGCGGTCTCGACTTATGGCGCGGATCTGGTCACGGTTCACCTGATCAGCACAGACCCCTCAATCAAGGACACGCCCGCGCGAGAGGCGTCGAAGGTCGTCGAGGATGTGCTGCAGGCAGTCGATGTCCCGCTCATCATCGGGGGTTCCGGAAACCCTGACAAGGACCCCGAGGTTCTTGAGAGGGCAGCCGAGGTTGCCGAGGGCGAACGGTGCCTGATCGCTTCTGCAAACCTGAACATGGACTACCAGCGCATCGCAGGCGCCGCAAAGAAGTACGGGCATGCGATCCTTTCGTGGACGCAGCTTGAGATTAATTCGCAGAAGGAGCTTAACCGCAAGCTGATGAAACAGTGCAACATCGAGCGCAGTGACATCGTGATGGACCCAACGACCGCGGCACTTGGCTACGGTCTCGATTATGCATACTCAAATATCGAGCGCATCCGGCTTGCAGGACTCATCGGGGATCAGGAACTGAACTTCCCGATGTCATCAGGAACCACGAACGCGTGGGGCGCAAGAGAGTCGTGGATGGTCGCCTCGCCGATCAAGGAGGATTCTGACTGGGGACCCCGCGAGTACAGGGGACCGATCTGGGAGATCTCGACAGGACTTGCACTTGCTCTTGCAGGTGTCGATCTCTTCATGATGATGCACCCGACTGCGGTTCAGGTGCTGAGGACGGTGACCGGATACCTGCGTGGCAATGGTGGTGATGGTAGCAGTGGCGACGCTGGCACCGGTGTTGCGGATATTATGGACTGGGTCAGCATGGAAATTGGGTGAGGCGAAACATGGAATGTGGCTTTAGCCGGGCACGTTGCAAGCAACGCAGAAGTTTCACGGCTGGAAATGTGTTTCAGGAGTCGCGCGGGTGGCAGCAAACATCGGGCTGAAACTGGATGCAACGTTTACGGAAAACGGGTGCGAAATGACGATAAGAAAGTGATCCGGGGATCGATGCCCGAAATAAACATCCCGAAATACTACGACCGCCTCGCGTCCGACTATGACACGAGATTTTCAAATCCGCAACTGGATTACATGCGAACAGTCGAGAACTCAGTCCTGCAGGAGAATCTGGCGGATTTCAGGGGGCTCATTCTTGATGTCGGCTGCGGAACCGGGGAACAGACACTTGCTCTGGCAAAAGACGGTTTTAGCGTGATAGGGCTTGATATTTCAGCAGAAATGATCCGCGTCGCAAAGAAAAAGTCAGAAGAAGCGGGTCTTTCGATACCGTTCATCATCGCAAGCGCAGATGCGCTCCCGTTCAAGGGAAACTGTATCTCGATGCTGACCTCAATGTTTGGCGCATATAGCCACATTCCTGCGTTCGACTGCGCGTTTTCTGAGATGCACCGGGTGCTCGCAGACGGGGGCAAGGCGCTATTTACGATCGTCAACCGGTGGAATCTCAACTGGTGGCTCATGCACACATTCATCGGAAACCGTGATTGGGTGAGACACGCTCTTAAAAACAAAGATTTCGTGAGTGATGGACTCTGGACCTATTATTTTTCGAGAAGGGAACTTGTGAAGAAGATGCGGAGTGCAGGGTTTCAAAGAGCGCGTGTTGGCAGCATCATGATCTTTCTATACCCGCATCTGCGCCGCATCGAAAAGAAAGTCTCGCTGTACCAGCGGACCTCTGGCAGGATCGAGAACCTTGTGCGCTGGGACTTCCCGTTCAACAGCATCGGCTATTATCTGCTTGCCGTCTGCACGAAATAACCTATTTTCAGGCTACCCACAGGATGCGCAACAGTGGATAGACCGGGACGCCCTCGATCGTATCCTGCCCGAGTTTATCGACGAGCACGGTAATCGCAGTCGGTTTCGCGCCCGCACTGGTAAGCTGTTTGACGGTCTCCACAAGCGTCTGTCCGGTAGTGATCACGTCGTCAATGATCATGCATTTCGCACCCTTGACATCTGCGAAGGACTGGCTGAAGATGCCGACCGCATCAGCGTTTTCCGTACCCATCAGTTGCTTGTTCGGGTGGAATATCGCAAGTCTGGCATCAAGTTCGTTTGCCACGATGCTCGCGAGCGGTATACCGCTGACCGCTATGCCGACCACCACATCGGTGTCCTGGAAAGTGCCGATGTTGTCGAGGACCATATCCACCATCGCATCCGAGACGCACCGCATCCGGTACGAACTCTCACCAATGTTCCCCCAGTCGATAGACAGATCCTTTGGTGCGCGAACCCCCTCTCTCGTGCTGGCGCGTGTCAGAAGCCAGACAATCGTCTCCCGCGAGATATTGAGTTCATCAGCGATCTGCCCGTCAAGCATACCGTTCGCTTTCATTTCAGTTGCCCGTTTGGTCAGGATGTCGATATCTTTCATGTTTACCACCTTTATGCACATACGGGCTCGCCGCGATTCGAACACGAGTCATTGGGTCCGAAGCCAAATAGGATATCCGCTACCCTACGAGCCCATGCATATAATTGATCATGTTGTAGGGCACTGTAAAACTATCGGCTACTTTCGTTCGTGGCGATCAACATTCTTAAGTCAGGTGGCGCAAGAAATTGACATAAACAACTGCATAAACAATTGATTAGAGGGATTCACATAACAGACACCACCAGCACCGTTAGATTTCTGGACACGACACTGCGCGATGGTGAACAAACGCCTGGTGTCTCACTAACGCCCAAGGAGAAGGTATGGATTGCACGAAAACTCGATTCTTTAGGGGTAGACGTGATCGAGGCGGGCAGTGCGATCATGGCGGGTGGCGAACAGGAAGGCATCCGTGCGGTTGTGCGCGAGAATCTGGATGCGGAGATATGCAGCTACTGCCGGATCCGCGAGATCGATGTCGAGAAGGCTCTCGAATGCGGTGTGGATTCGATTCATTTAGTTGTCCCTGTTTCTGACCTTCATATCGAAAAAAAACTGAAAAAAGATCGTGAAACCGTGCGAAACGAGGCTACCCGCGTCTGTGAGTTTGCAAAGGATCAAGGTCTCATCGTTGAACTGAGCGGAGAGGACGCCTCACGTGCGGATATTGGTTTTCTGAAGTCGCTGTATGCTGATGGCATCGAGGCTGGCGCGGATCGGCTATGCTTCTGCGACACCGTCGGGATACTGACTCCGGAGCGCACCACGGAGATATTCAAGGAACTTTCCGATCTTGATGTGCCATTGAGCATTCACTGTCACGACGACTTCGGGCTTGCGACATCGAACACAGTGGCAGCGATCCTTGCGGGTGCTGCGCAGGCGCACGTGACCATAAACGGGGTCGGCGAACGGGCAGGAAACACGCCTCTTGAGGAGGTGGCAATGGTGCTTGAGTCGCTGTACCACATACCGACAAAGATCAACTACAATGAGTTGTACACGACCTCCCGCCTCGTAAGCAGGCTCACAGGCGTCGCTGTTGCTCCGAACAAGTCGATCATCGGGGGAAACGCGTTTACGCACGAAGCAGGCATCCATGTGCACGGAATCCTTGCAGACCCCTTCACATACCAGCCGATCTCGCCGGAGGTCGTTGGCAGGGAGCAGAAGATCGTTCTCGGAAAGCACACGGGCAGAGCGTCAATCAATGCCGCGCTGCGTGAGCTTGGACTCACTGCAACAGACGAGCAATTAGGCGACATATTCGTGCGTGTGAAGGAACTCGGAGACAAGGGGATGCGGGTGACCGATGCCGATCTGCAGGCGATTGCCGAGACTGTGCTTGAGATCTACAAGGAAGCAAAGGTAAAACTCGACGAACTGACTGTTGTGTCAGGAAACCGGGTCACGCCGACCGCATCCATCAAACTGCTCGTGGATGGGCAGGAGGTTGTCGAGGCTGGCATCGGAACGGGACCCGTGGATGCAGCGATCAATGCGCTTAAGAAGGCGATTGCGAATATGCATGACATAGAGCTTGAGGAGTACCATGTCGATTCGATCGTGGGCGGCACCGATGCTCTCGTTGAGGTGCTTGTTACGATGCGGTCTGACAAAAAGGTGGTCACGGCAAGGGGCGCGAGAACCGATATCATCATGGCATCAGTTGAGGCAGTGCTTGAGGGGATCAACCGGCTGATGGAGTGATGATGGTGATTTCTCAGGTGTAACATCCTTACCCTGATGAAACGATCGGCAGACATCGAAAAACACGCATAATACGGACTCTGCCAAAATCTTTAATACGATGAGCACGTGGAAGTGCAGTGCTCTGACTATCCGGAGGTGGTAGATTGAGAACGATAATTTATATGTCAGTATGTATGGTTATTCTGGCTACCTGTTGCGTGGTTAGCGCAGCGGAGAATGCATCTTCATTCACCGACCCTGCAGATGACCTGATCTACATCTTCACTGGAGTTCCGGTACCTCCTGAGAAATATCTCGGCTACGTGGACGTTGTCATGGGTGAGGCGGACAGAACAGCGGATTCACTGGATTTCCGTATCACAGCCAACGGTGGCATCCCGCCTCTGGAAAATACCGTCTTCTGGACGGTTTTAATGGATGAAAACAATGATCCGGAGGATAACTGCCCTTATTACCCTGTTGCAGATGTGGACACGATGTATTCTGTTATTTACGACTCAACGGCAAGGAAATGGAAGATGGAAAGAGCGACTTACGAGTCATGGGGCTGGGATGTAAAACCTACGTATGCAACCTGGGGCATGACTTCCACGCTCATCGTTCATATCTCAATACCACTCACCGAGCTTGGGGAACTGGATGATGTCGTACCATGGAAGATACTGACAGAGACGTTTAATGGCGCAACTATTGGCGATTTAGCTCCTGATGGGAGGCTTGCTTACCTGGGCGACCCCTCTCCGGAACCAAAAATTTACAATCCTGACAATGGGTCATGGATCTCTGGCGCCACCGGTATCGGGGCAGTGGAGGTTTCGGATGCGAGCGATATAGCATCCACCTGCTTTGAATATTCCTCAGATGGTGAGACGTGGCATTACATATCAAGGGACTACGACGGTCGTGCAAATACGTATCCTCGTGAAAGTTATGGCGCAAGCTGGGATGGCTGGGGCACGGTCTGGGACACCACCGATCTGGCTGAAGGCTGGTATCACATCAGGGCAACAATGACTGATGTTCTGGGACAAACCGGGCAAAGCCAGATCATGGTTTATCCGGACCCGATGCCACCCACCCAAACAATTCTTAAGCCCGTCTTCGACCAGGTGGTGAGTGGCACCTCCGTACTCATTGCTGGTGGCTGGGACCCGGGTATCAGCGGCATGGTATTCTCCGTATTCAAAGTGAATGCATCCTCGATAGAGAAGAACGTCCCACACACTCCGCAGGGATATGGTTGTATGCCGGCAGCCGCTGCTGCATCTCTTCTGTGGCTGGACGACTACACAAACGAAGCGGGTGAACAGCCCTTCGATGACTTAGTTCCTGAAGGGCTGGAAGAGCCGGAGAAGCTTACGGAAAAGCTGAACAAGATGTTCAAAACAGAGAACATAGCCCCGGCTGGTGAGATTGGGATGCATCTTACGTCAGATGTTGAGATGGTTTCCGGATTAAAGGATTACATGAGAGAGCGGAAAGACGCAGGTATGAAAGAGGATTTCGTGGTCAGGGCGGTTGGCAGGAAAGAAACAGCTACGTATGAGACGCTGCCTGCAAATACGGATTGGGTAAAATTCTACAAGACGATGCTTCCACACGAAGACATCCTGCTCCTTCTGCAAGGAAAGAATAAGAGTGGTAGCTACTGGGGGCACGCAGTCACAGCAAATAGTTTTCGACCATCATTCATACTGCTCTGGACGCCAGATGGGTGTATCTGGGAACAGGTACCGCCATACAAGATCGATTTTATGGATCATAACGAGGATACGGGATATAGAGAGGTGGAGATGGACAAAGAGGGAACTATAACCGGACTTGAAGAATATTACGATGAACTTTCGAAGAACGATCAAAATATTAGTGGGATGATTGTAGTCTCCCCAAAAACAAGCTACGAGGAGTTATTGGATGCGTTGAAAGAAAACCAGACCACCCCCTGCGACTGGAGACCGGTCGGCTACTGTGACTCACCCTCCGGAATCGTCACCATCCCGTTCCCGGTCTTCATCTCCGAGTGGGATACAACAAACGTTGTGGATGGGAGTTACCTGCTTAAGTCTACAGCGATCGATCAGGTTGGCAATTGCGCATCAGACATAATCTGGATAACTGTGGATAACAAAGCCCCCTGCACGACCAAGACGATAGGTACGCCGAAATACAATGAGGGGTATTATCTGACCTCGGACACCGAGATTACGTTAAGCGCAGACGATGGTATCGGCACAGGCATCGATTCGATATATTACAGGATATGGAATAATGGGACATGGAGTAACTGGACGGGGCAATATTGTGGACCGGTAGTGGTTACCGGGATCACGTCCCGGAGTTCTACAGATACGGACTGTTCCTCAAGTTTCACGCTTCGGGGAGAGCGCATACATCACATCGAGTACTACGCAACCGATCTGCTCAATAACACTGAAGCTGTGCAGAGTCAAACGCACATAGTGGACAACGAAGCGCCGGTTACGCTAAAGACGGTTGGAGAGTCGAGTTATGTTATGAATAGCACAGTCTTCGGAGAGGAGAGGTTGGTTACGGTGATCACGAACGAGACGCCAATCGCTTTGAACGCGTCTGACGATTGTTGCAGGATAAAGAGCATTACTCTGAGGAACAACAACACCGAGAAGAGATATTATGTCAAGATGATCTTTAAAAGAGATGCGACTAAATCGTATTCCGGACATATTATCAAACCAAATAAATCCGCGAAATTTAATCCCATTTTTAGTGGCAAAAAGGTTAGTGTGACGATATCTGAATATAAGGATAAGAAACGCATACCTCTTGAGAAGTTCGACATCTCTTGCATGGGTCTTGGAATTATCACCGTATTTGGAGGTGGAAAGTACGATTACGATGAAAAGAGTGGGTGTTACAGGTATAACAAAAGTGCAGGTCCCCCCGCCCCCTTCGGAATCGATGATCTGCTTTTAGAGGAATTTTGTTTGAAGGAGTGCTCAAACGATAGCGAAGTAACGTGCTGGTCGGGTGTGGCTTCCACGACATATCTGGACTACTACGAGGGCACGGGATCATGGACACCAAACGAATATGCGGAACCATTTACATTGGAAGGCGATGGTATCCATATTCTTGGATACTACAGTGTGGATAACCTCGGTAATACAGAGGAAGTGAACACTACAGAGGGTATAAACAGCGAGATATTCTTCGTTACAGAGCAATCGCTCGAGCCGTTCTTTGTGACACCCTCCAGCAACTCTCTCGTCTATGACAACATCACGCTCTGGGCAGGGGAGGCGAGCGGGAGAGATGTAAGTTATGCCAGATTCTCGTATTCTGCCGATGGTGTGAACTGGACGTATATAGGTGTTGATGATGACGGGAGCGAGCCAACAGTCGGAGGAGAACTTGCCCGGGCATCGGACTGGGGAGATGGGTGGAGTGTCTACTGGGACACCCCATGTATGGAAGAGGGGTTGTATTACATCAGAGTGGAGATGTATGGTCTGGAGGGGATAGGAACTGCGCAGATATCTGTGTATCTGGACCCCACGCCGCCTATACCAGAAATACGCACGCCTCTCTGTGAGGATGTGGTCTGTGGTTCCGTACAACTCAGTACACACTCCGTTGACGAGGATGTCAGCCGGGTTCTCTGGGAGTATTCAAACAAGACAGAGTACTATGAGAAAGATATCGAAGAGAAGATCCAGTTCCATTACTGCCGGAATATAAACGGCAAGAACCTCTCCAGGGTGTGCTGTGGACCAACCGCAGCGGCAAGTTGCCTCAAATACTGGGATACGCACGGGTATTCGAATATCACAGGAAATGGGACTGTTAACCAATCTGAACTGGTTGAACGACTGGCAAGATTGATGGGAACCGATGCGAACGGCACCAAAGATTCCAATTTTAAGAAAGGGATCGAGGATTATCTGAAAGAGTGTGGATACGGGTGCGATAATCCGCATGGTCTCAAGGTTGGTATCGAGACAAACAAAAGCAGACTGACCTTTGCGAGGTATAGAGATGAGCTGGAGGCGAATAGAGAGGATGTTCTATGGGGCTACGAGTGGAACAATAACACCCGTGGTCACTGGGTTACTGGTAGATCGGTCAACAATACCGGAAGACCAGATGGGAGTCATGAGGTGGATATCATGTGCCCGACGTACGGGAATGTGAGTAATGTGAGTATGTACGAGAATGGCAGTCTCTACCGCCCCGATGTCGGTGGATGGAGAAACGCTTCGATGATGGTGACGGTATCAGAGAAGGGGTCTTTTGAGAATCCCGGATGGGTTGAGATAGCCAATGTGACGAGTCCTGCGGGAGGATGGGCTGCAACATGGGATACTACAGAGGTAGCGGATGGATATTACTTCATCCGGACAACGATGGTCGATGAGGCAGGTAACGAGGGTGGAGACATAATAGTTATCAGAGTGGACAATGCTGCACCGCTGAGAGGTGACCTCAACCACGACGGCAAGATCGCCACCGCAGACGCTGTAATCGCACTCCGGATCGCAGCAGAAAGCCGCAAGTACGATGCCGCCGATGTGAACAGCGACGGAGAGGTAACCTCCCTTGACGCGCTCATGATTCTGCAGGCGGCGGTCGGAAGGATTACGTTGTGATGATCGTTCGTATCGACTCACAACGAATATGGTTGTATCTGTAATAGTCAGTTGGATGCACAACACCGCGAAGAACACAAAGACGTCGTTTATGCGCTTCGCGGCGATTATGTTGTAGGCATTGGTCTCTCTTGTGTTCACGGTCAGATTGGTCGTTACAAATTTTCGGATGTGGTTTTTACAATTTTTTACCTGAGATGACTACAGCCACCACAGACCTCTGAAAACACCAGAGAACGCCGTTTCACCGCATCATCCGCATGATGCCCTCCCTTGCTTCCGCAATCCCGCGGAGCGACAGCACAACCGCACCATCGCCGACACGCTTCAACAAACGCCTCTGCGAACCGCAGATGCGAACATGTATGAGTGAGATGCGCGAGAACAGGTATCATCATGGCATCGGTCGAGGCAGTGCCCCAGGGGGATCAACCGGATGATGGAGTAACGATCGTCATTCTCTCTGGTGTGGTGTCTGCTGCCGGTATCAGAACCAGAATCCATGCCCTGCCATGCACAGCGCAACGATGTTTGCGATCATCGAGACGAAGATCACAGCCCGGTACGATGACGCCTGTAAAAACAATCGCCCGCCCCGCTCTGGCACCGGGTTTCGCACAAAATCGGCTGCCTGTAACAGCATCCAGCACCCGCCAACGCCCGCGCCCGCGAAATATATCAGCCCGAGGTGTGCGGTGTACCCGATGGCAAGCGAAAGCGCAACACCGCAGATCCAGCATACCATCACAAATTTCGATGTCACCTGCACGCCAAAAGTCACAGGGAATGTGGGTGCGCCCCGGAGTCGGTCGCCCTCGACGTCCCTTGCCACGCCTGATAGGGTAAATCCCCAGTCAGTGATGCAGATCATGGCGCCAAATAGGATTGCCGGGAGCGGCAGCAGCACGCCAGCAGGATCGCTTACATACGAATGCACGGCGCCAATGTTCAGCACGCCAGCAGGATCGAACGCGAGCCATACCCCGATTGGAACAAGCCCGTACGCAAACCCAACAGGCAGAAAACTTAAGAATGTGGTGCGTTTTGCGATTGCTGAGTATGCGCTGATCGCGATTGTCGCAGCAAGCAGCACCACGAGTGATTCAAAATTTAAGTAGAGTGCAACGGCTGCTGCGATCAAAAAGAGAAGAAATGCATATAGAAGTGCATGTTTCTTTGTGACATCGCTTGCAACAAGCGGGCGGTCAGGCAGGTTGATCGTGTCGATATCGATGTCACAGCAATCATTGAAGACATACGTACTGGCGATCGCGCAGTATCCCCCAATAACAGCCAGCATGAAGGGAAAAAGCGGCGGGAAAGCACCTGTTAGCAGATAAGTGGCGAGAAGCGCGCTTGACGCGGGAAGCGCAAGGTCCATCGCAGCGATCTCAGGTCGAAGCAGTTTGATATATGGTTTTGGTTGTTCGATGATGCATCTGCGATACATCTGAAGATATCTAAAGATTTTTGAAGTATATGCCTCTTTTTCAATATACAACGGACGCTTTTTTTCCATATTATGATACAAATCCAATAATCCATTATATCGGTCCCTGTGCAGGAGGTTGATAAGATCCGGGACAAGGAAAAATATAACTTATGTAATATTATTAAATATCCTCCACTGATTCCAGACTGTTGAATTAATTGGATAATGATGTTAATGACTTCTGAGTATACTATTGTATCGGTACATTAAATCAGAGAAGTTTGAAATATATACTGACGTCCATTTAAATCTTCAATCCCCCGGCAATCGGTAGCATCAAGTGCAGATTTGAGTGTTCTCATAACATCTTCCGGCTTTGGATTTCTCCCTATAAATACATTTCGCCAGGGGCTCCATGAGGTGCCCCGTAATGATCTGGCGCTTCCTGATATATCATTATCTGCAAGCGCGCACCCCCGGGCGACATAAGAAGATGCTTGCGCAGTGGAATGTCTATAAATATAATGAAATCGATTATCACATAACGAATGGCAGCGAAAACAATATCCGAAATCAACGAGCGGATCAGTGACGGCAGCGCCTGCGTCCTCACAGCAGAGGAGATGACCGAATACGTGAGAGAGAACGGGGCAGGGAAAGCGGCGCAGGAGGTCGATGTGGTCACAACAGGCACATTCGGGGCGATGTGCTCATCAGGTGTATTCTTAAATTTCGGGCACTCTGATCCGCCGATCCGGATGCAGCGCGTGTATTTAAACGATGTCGAGGCTTACTCCGGGATTGCCGCGGTCGATGCATATCTCGGCGTAACCCAGCCATCCGCATCGGATGAATCGTACGGCGGAGGGCATGTGATCGAGGATCTGATTGCCGGAAAGAGCATCGATATACATGCCGAATCATCCGGAACTGACTGTTATCCACGCAAGATGCTGGATACCACGATCACAATCGATGATCTGAACCAGACTATGATGGTAAACCCGAGAAACGCATATCAGCGGTACGCTGCCGCAACAAACTCGACAAAACGCACCCTGTACACGTATCTGGGTACGCTCCTGCCAAGATTCGGCAATGTCGCTTATTCAGGGGCTGGCATGCTATCGCCGATCCCAAACGACCCC
>DAOWIV010000227.1 GCA_030640725.1 Methanosarcinales archaeon
GGATGATGGCGTCCGGGTCAAGTTCCTTGCCCTGGTGCTGCCAGTAGAAGTTGTATGTGAAATCGCAGACGCATTTCTCCGGCGAGGTGAACGCAATATCGATTCCCATCTACGCCATGCTCCTTGAATACATGTTGGAAGAGACCCCGCCGATGAGCCCTGCGATGGCATCGTCCATAAACGGTCCAAGCTTGCTGAGAACTCCAGGTTTGTTTTGATCGAACCTCGTAAACTCGAACATGCCTTTATATCCACCGATGTACTTTGCAATCGCGATCCCGATGACCTCATCCGCAATCAGGAAAACAGGATCACGCTCATAAACGGATGCAGATATGCCGGGCAGTCTGCCGCATGCACCCTCTTCTTCAAGAAGAACCGCCGCATACAGGAGTATGCACAGGTTCGGATCGGATAATGCAAAAGTAAGTTCGCGCCCGAACGCTTCTCTTGCAAGCGCCTCGGTCTCTATTCCGGGATGTGGGACATACATCTCCATCGCCGCGTCTGTGATCGCGGCAACAGTGATGCCGCGCATCTCAAGTGTCTCAAGGATGTCTCGATTCTCTGCCATGGTTATCCCAAGTGTTGCCGGTACTTCGATTGAGTATTAGTTATGTGTTCTGGTTACACAACATAAATACCCACGAGTTTCGAGAGTTGGGAAACGGTGTGCCCACCGGTCCGCACATCCACTTCATGCACAAGGCTTATATATCGACGCATAGACCACACAACCAAATTATCCGTATCGGAGAACGATGTCATGAAACTACCTGTGATCGAGCTACCTGATGTTCAGGCGAGTCACCCGGCGATACCGATCAACCTCACGCGTGTCGGTGTCACCGATGTCAAGAAACTGATCGAGATCGCACGCAAGGACAAGCGCCCGATCGTGCTTATCGCAAGGTTCAACATCTTTGTGGACCTGCCGTATGACCGCAAAGGCGCGAACCTTTCGAGAAACTTTGAGACGATCGATGAGGTTCTGGAGGAAGCGGTCGAGGCACCGGTGTACGAGATAGAAGAACTATGTGGTGTGGTTGCACGCCGCTTGCTTACCAAGCACGAGTACGCGTCTCGCGCCGAGGTGCAGATGAACAGCGAATACGTGGTCAAACGAGAGACGCCGGTGACTCAGATGAAATGTCAGGGCGTGGCTGACATCTTTGCAGAGGCGGTCGCCACGAGAGTAGGTGAGGATGGAGACATTACGGTCAGGAAACTGGTAGGTGCAGAGGTTCTCGGAATGACTGCATGTCCGTGTGCGCAGGAGATCATGCGGGATCGTGCCAGAAAGGAGCTGCTTGACCTCAAAATCCCGGAAGCCACGGTTGCACAGTTCCTGAGCAGGGTGCCTATGGCAACCCACAACCAGCGCGGGCGCGGAACCATCTCCATCGAGGTGCATGACCGGTACGATGTCTCACTCGAGAAACTGATCGATCTCATCGAGGGCTCGATGAGTTCTTCGATATTTGAGCTGCTCAAGCGATCGGATGAGGCGGCGGTGGTCGATGCTGCACACCGGAACCCAAAATTTGTAGAGGATTGCGTCCGCGCGATGGCGCGTTCGATTGTGGAGCGATTCTCGCATCTTCCGGATGATTCCCTGATCTCGATCAAGCAGATCAATGAGGAGAGTATTCACCAGCACAATGCATGTGCCGAGCGGCGTGCCACACTTGGAGAACTCAGGACCGAACTGACTGAGATGAATATAACCTTCGACCAAAGCGTTTAAATCCATTCAGCGCCATTATAATATTGTATATTAGTGGGGAGTGTGAAATTGGGCGAAACGACTCCGGTACCCATAAGGGTTAGAGACAGCGTAGTGCCTGCGCTGCAATCGATTTTTAAACTGATCCTGAGGACTGGCGAGCTTCGCCACCGGATAACAACATACTCAGCCGAGCCTGCGATGTCAGGTGACGTAATCGAAGGTAAAAACGGATATGGCTCCGAATGCGATTCGCCATTTGCACAGGAAACAGCAGAGAAGGAGGATGCCCACGCCCTTGCGCAGTCACAGCAGGAACTCAGTGAGGGGGTCGGTGCAGCCAGGAAAGATATTCTTGCGGTGCAGGCGCAGATGGGGGAGATCATGCGTGTCTTTTCGATGCTTACCGAAGCCGTCTATAACATGCCTGTGCCAGCAGAAAAAGCAGAGGGTGGTGACATGCCCCCCATGGCATATACGGGGATGGTAGTGCCAGAGACGATATCAGCAGAGATTGATGACATTAAACAACAACTGGAGACGCTCGGAGCCGGACTGTCGAAAACCGATGTAGCCATGCTAACAGTGGAGGCAAAGACGGATAACATGACTGCAAAAGTAGCCCGGATCGAGCAGACACTGCCTGAACTGATCTCAATGCAGAGCGATTTTTCCGGAAAAATGGGTGAACTGCTGGATTTGATCGGGATGAACAGATCGGAAATCGTGAATCTGGCTGCGAACACAGAGCGCATCGATTGTCTGTATGAGGGTTTCGATGACATGTATGAGATTGCCCTGACACTGACAGGAGATGTCGGCGACATCATCGCCAGATTGGAGGGAGGTGAAGCAGGCGGGACTGATGTGGTTGACGCGGTCGTCCGTGCCGGGGACGGGGTCGCCGAGGTGGAAATCATGCCTCCGACCGCTTATGTGAAGTTGCAATCCATAGGAAACGAGGCAGATCATGTCAAGATCGCAATGGAGCTTCTGGACTTCCTGCTCAAGATGGTCGGACCCAATAATCTGCCGAGCATCCTTGATTATTATATCGAGATCGGATGGATCAGCGAAACCGCACGCCTCGATCTGCTTGCTTATGCAAGCGGTCTTGGATTTGCGGAGGAGAAGCCGGACTGGAAACTGAGCACAGAAGACCATCTGAAAGCTCTCTGGTTCATCGACCAATTATGCGGGTATAAAACCGATAAAACCAGGCTATTCCGCGTGAATCATGAAATAGCAAAGATACATAAGGGAATCGACGTGCTCTACGAGATATGATCCTTACACACCAGCATATGGGAGATTGAACGCCTGTACCGCTCGATCGCCTCGATCTGCTCTTTCGCGCTACCAAACCGATTCTCTTCGATTCTGTGTTTTGTATCCCGCCACATCTTCCTGAAGATGCAGAAATACTGTACGTGTTTAGCTAACCACAAAATTACACAGAGTTCCACAAGATTTCTGTGTTAATCTCGTGAAATCTCGTGTTTTTTCACCTCAGCTAAACACATACCAAAACCACGATCCCCCATAATCAGCACAATTCTATCGCCCCTGCCGCAGCCTGCATGATCATCAGTGCATCTAACGAGGTGACCAGCCCGTCGTTGTTCACGTCCGCGGCAGGATCCCATCCGCCACTGACCGCGAGCTTGAGTGCGACTACGGCGTCTGCGTTGGAGAGGATACAATCGTTGTTAAGGTCGCCTCCAATTCCGGTGTTCACCACGAATACACCACTAACTGCGGTTGCAGGCACCGTAGCTCCAGTTGCATCGACTATATCAACAATCCCAAGTGTGAGTGGACTCGTCTCCCCGCCGCTACCAACAGCAAGAAGTTCGATACTGGCAAGCGCTATCGGGCTGTCGGGTCCGAATGAAGTGCCAACGAAGACAGATAGGGACGCTTCGCCTGCGCTGTTATCGATACTCGTAACGAGGATTTCGATATCATCATCCGTTATGCTGGTGACATGCACCACGGTTGGGTCATAGTGCAGGGCAAGTGTTGTTGCGCCGAAGTTGGTCACGTTGTTGATTGTTATCTGCGTGGTTGTGGTGTTGTTCGGTCGTGCGCTGGCGCCTGCGATTGCGACGATTGCCGTGTCGCCCGGCTGATACTCCCTGCAAAAGTCAGTGTAGTTGTACTTTCCGGTAGAGTACCTCATTTCGCCTATTGGATACCTTTCTTCAGCCTCATGGAGGGTTAACCACATCTCAAAGCTTCCATTGTGCCCTGCGTTGAATATCCGGACTCCGTCAAACCGCAGAGTGATATTCCGGATGCCGGAATCGAGGTATGTCGTGTTCCAGTCATCACCAAGCCACCCGTGCCAACCGTTTGCTTCGTTTTGATATTCCAGACTGCCCCACAATTCAAACATTCCCGCCTTTCTGACGTTGACCTCTGCTTCTACCACAAGGTAGTCGTACAATGTGTCATTGTCCGTGTCCAACTCGTAATCAATGAAATTACCAGTAAACTCCACTGGCGGTCTCCGGAAATCGGTGTAGTCATAGTCGCTTGTGGATACCTTCATTTCATCGAGCAGGTACCATTCTCCGGATTCCTCTAAGTTTAACCACGTCTCAAAGCTACCATTGTACC
>DAOWIV010000099.1 GCA_030640725.1 Methanosarcinales archaeon
AGAAATGCCCTTCGGGTCGGAAGTCAGTTTTTGATCAAACTTTTGTGAAAAGTTTGCGAGTAAGAAATGCCCTTCGGGTGGGGTTGATGATATACATTTTCACAGAAAATCGAGTGAAAATGTAATGGTTAAATTCGTGAAATTTGTGTTATATATTTTGTTTAAAATCAGTAGTAGTGGGGCATGGATGAGGCGAATACCACAGATTGCACGAATCTGGTTGCCATAAATCCGGGGCGCGTCTCACTGAACACTTTGATTACACCTCCGCGCTCTTTGCGCACCCGGGTTTCGGAATTTCAGATGACGATATTCGTCGTGTTCATCGCGATGCGGTCACCGTCCTCGTTGTTCACGGTGACAATCACACGCACGTCAGACCTATCAGGCGGCACGGCTCTCAAGCCGACCGTGATCTCATAGTCTCCGGGACCTGTGTACGGAACCGATGACCAGTAGTCGATGCGGTGGCTGGTATAGATCACATGGACGTACATGCCAGGCAGGTTTGGGGGAACGTCCTTCGGATATTTCAGAAGGTTGATCTCGCGTGTGCTCGCGTTAACTGTCATGATCTGCGGTATCGTGCCATTCCCAAGCGGCACCTCATCGATCGTTGCGCTCACCTGCACGGCTTTCTTCGTCTTGAAAACGTCGCCTGCATCCGTGCAACCGTGCACGGAAACGGCAAGCAGCATAATCAGCGACGCGACAAAAACAGCATGTTTCAATCCTTTTTCGGTCATTTATATCACCCTTTTATCATGTAATCAGTTATCATAACTTGTTCGATTCGTTCCAAGGTTGTCCGACCTGTTCCAGCTCACATTATAGCCGCTCCCATCGCAACGCACGATGTAGCTTATATATGCCATGCGCGTCCGCTTGAGCTCCACATCGGCGTGGGTGTGACACGCGATACAGGCTGCATTCGGGCGATCGGGCTGAAGAGCCATGCTCTTTTCATAGAATCTGGCATGTACCTCGTCCATGTTGCCCAGTTCATCCGACACATGCGGATGGCAGTCGATGCACTCGATCGATACGGCGGTATGCGGCGTGTCGGCTGGCACATCGAGCCATGTGAGATTGAACGAGAGCGGAACGCTGTAATCGAGGTCCGTGTTCTGATGGCAGTCGCCGCATGTGATATTTGCATGTGCGCCGGTGGAGGTGAACTCCTCGTATATCATTGCATGGCACTTCCTGCAGTTTGTGGGATCGCAGAGATGCTCGCCAAAGCCAAGCCCTGCGGTCGCAAAGGTGAGGGACACGGCTATGATTCCGGCAGCGATCCACAGGAACCGCACGCTTGTTTTCATAAGTGTTCATCGGTGCGGATGGGCATATATTCTTGGGTGGTTGGTGGGCGGGGTTGTCTTTTTATCTGAGGGGCAGGATATGGATTTTAGCGTCGGTCTGATGCGACACAGCGAGTTTCGCCACCTGCCAGAAGGTCGCTCATATCGCTTGGCTGTTCATACATATCGCAATTGACGACAACGCCGTCGATACCAGCGTTGGAAAGGTCATCGATGCCGCTATTGGGGTGCGCGGGGGCTGCGATCATCGCGGCAGATTATGGTAATTTCGAGAAGATGGTTAAAGAGGATGGCACGCCGCATACCACGCATACAATAAATACTGCGCCGCTGATACGGGTTACGGATCGGGTGGTCGGTGTCAGTGACGGGAAACTTGCAGATATCGCTCCTACGATGCTTGAGATCCGGGGTGTGCAAAAAAGAAAGGGGCAAGGTACGGTTTCACACCTCCACTGATGATACCCCGTTTTGAGTAACACCTACACACCATACCGGATATGTCAGTCCCCGTTCAAATCCTCATGGATGCTGCGAAACTGTTCTAACGCTGATTCGAGACTTTCTGCGATATCCGCAGCAAGCGTATCCGGGTCAGGAAGATTCTCTGAGTCTTCAAGGCCTTCATCCTTCAGCCAGAATATATCAAGACTGACTTTATCCCTCCGGATCAATTCATCATAAGTGAACGCTTTAAACCGCTCCGCCCCCTCTCTATTGAAGCGATCTTCCGGATTATAGCATTCGATAAAGTCCTGAAGGTCTTCATAACGTAGAGGACTTGTTTTGAGCGTAAAGTGCTTGTTAGTTCTTAGATCATATATCCATAGTTTTTCTGTCCATGGTTTTTCGCTTGCTGGTTTTCTGTCGAAGAAGAGGACGTTTGCCTTCACGCCCTGAGCGTAAAAGATGCCTGTCGGCAATCTCAGAAGCGTGTGAACATCGCACTCGTGAAGCAACTTTCGCCTCACAGTCTCGCCTGCTCCACCCTCAAAAAGCACATTATCCGGCACCACGATGGCGGCTTTTCCGTTTATCTTCAGAAGCGTCTTTACATGCTGAAGGAAGTTCAGTTGCTTGTTTGAAGTGGTCGCCCAGAAATCGGGACGCTCATAGATCAGCGATTCTTTGTCAGCCCTTCCCTCCCCGTTCACTATGGTAATGCTGCTCTTCTTGCCAAAAGGCGGATTAGTCAGCACCATATCAAAGCGATCTCCCGGATCCGAGACAAGAGAATCGCCAACCTCGATAGGGCTTTCATCTCCACCGATTCCGTGAAGATAAAGGTTCATCACGCACAACCTCGCGACATTATAGGCGATATCAGTTCCTTTGAAGGTATCTAACTTGAGAAACTTTTTTTGATCCGTACCCCGTTGGTAATGCTCTGTCTTGGCTATGTAATCGTGCGCCACCAGAAGAAACCCGCCAGTGCCACAGGCAGGATCGCAGATCGTCATCCCCGGCTCCGGGTGCATGACATCCACCACCGCCCTGATAAGCGGTCTCGGAGTAAAATACTGCCCCGCCCCACTCTTCGTATCCTCCGCGTTCTTTTGCAGCAGTCCTTCGTAGATATCGCCCTTCACATCGATACCCAAGCCCACCCATGTTTCATCGTTGGTAAGCATGATCAGGCGTTTGAGTTTCGCAGGATCCTGAATCTTGTTCTGCGATTTTCTGAAAATAACGCCCAACATTCCCTTCTCTTTGCCCAGAGTCTCAAGGATATGGTGGTAATGGACTTCCAGA
>DAOWIV010000248.1 GCA_030640725.1 Methanosarcinales archaeon
CTGCTAATATTCGGCATAATCTTCCTCAACATAATTCCGGAGAATATCATCCGCCCCCGCCTTGTCATGAAGGGCGCGGCGATACATCCGGTGATCACCCTCCTTGCATTTGCCGCGCCACTCTTCGTTGTCGGGATGGTGGGGATCGTTATCGGACCCGCGCTCTACGGCTTTCTTCTTGCGGCTTACAGAACGAAGATCCGCCTGCTCGATGCGGTATCTGCGGCTGCACCGGAAGAAGAGAAGGAATGAAGTAGTGAAGTAATGGAGGAGTGAAGAAGCCGGAGACTGCCCGGATGTAGCACAACAGTAATATACATGCCGGTTCAGAATACCAGTGTGCATTACATGTACGAGAAAGAAAGGAGTCTTTAGAATGGTTATCGGAGTTACAATGATCAACGTGGTGCCAGGGCAGGAGAAGACCACATACAACGAATTATGCAGTCTCGATGGGATCAAGGAAGTATACCATGTATTCGGGGAGTATGATTTCGTGGCGGTCATCGAGGTGCAGGGTTTGAGCGCACTCAACGCGCTGGTCGATCAGATCAGGGAAAACAAAAGCGTAACTGCCACCAAGACTGTAGTCGGCGCTGAGTTGTAGGGTTGTCGGATAGCCGGTTTGCTGGCGACAGGATCGTTTGCGCAGAAATAGCCTTTATGCCCCAGGAGTTTAGATGCTGCTTTGCACCATGGTTACAATTTTCACATGAGAATAGATGACGCCCGGACCGGGATTTGAACCCGGGGCGGAGCCTCGACAGGGCTCCATGCTAGGCCACTACACTATCCGGACAGAAGATAGATGCCGTGTTAATCAGTTTCCACCGATGCCACTTAAACGTTTTGATGAAATCGCGGGGTGCCGACGCGCTGGTTGTATCTGATCCCACTTACAGTTTCCGGCTCTTCGTGGTTTTGACCCTTTCTGAGTTGAAAGGTAGTCTCTTCGCCCGGTTGGTACGCGGCACGAATCTCATCGCGAGTATGTATGCACACCCCGCGTTCTCCATCTATCCGACGAAATATTTTATTTACAAATATCACAATAAATAATATAATCTTATCGATAATAATTTTGTGGCAGATGGGGGAGTAGTCGCTCCCAAAGTTGAGATCTACCCGATCCCGAGCAGCGATGTCACAGCCGACTTGCAGACCACCGCGCTGATCGCGCCGATCCACACCATCAACACGAAGTGTGTGGTCCCGTTCAGCAGATTGCCACCATCCACGAGCCTGATCATCACTGCGGAGAGCAGTGAATGTGATATTATGATGATGGTCACCAGCGTGTACAGGGCACCGATGTTGATATCAGTGTACAGGATCATGCCTATAGACATGCCAGGTGGCATCTCCACACTCTCGAACATGTCCTGCATCAGTTCAACCACGCCAAGCGAGATATAGAGCGTAAACCCGATGCCTGCGGTGAGTCCGTAAAAGACGCCGACCATGGTCGATGCAGACTGGTACCGGAGTTTCCTGAGCAGGATGATGCGGTGGATATTGGTCGCGATCATATCACCAACGATCTCCGCTTTTGCGCCGAGGTGGGTGGATTCGACAAACATCGTACTGAACCGGTGGATCAGGTTGCTCCCGGTCTCGACCGCAAAGAAGTTCCACGATGTGAGCTTGTCGATCCGTGCTACCAATCTGCTGTATAGATGATTGATGTCTGTGGTGAGCGGACCAAAATCGTGTGCACGTAAACTCTTGAGCGCTTCGATGACCATCCCGCCCCTTGCACCGGCAGAACTTCCGAGCGATCTGATAAATGATGGGTAATTGTTGTCCTTCCGCTTGATCCTTGCTTCCTCTTTGCTTGCGATGCGTCCGGTGTACAAAAGTGGTGTAAGCACCATTGCCGCCTTGATTACCCCTGGAGCGGTTATGAACCTGGTGAGCAGAGCGACAACCAGACATGCTGCAAGTGAGATGGTCACCGATCGCTTCAGGTTGCGTTTAGCCGCACTCTCAATATCAAGTTGCTGCCATATCTTGTCCTTTGGCACCTTTGATTTGATGAAAAAGATGACTGCAATATCAGTCATCACGAATGCAAAGACCGATATCAGCATCAGGTTCGTGGCGTCCATGCCAGTGATGATCGGCATGATCGCTGAGAACGATGCCAGGAAGATGAGGGACATGATCAGGGACACGAACATCTCCTTCACGATGTCAACGGTCGTGATCGCGCCGCGATACATCGTGTCATAGTCATCCATCACAACATCCTGCTCAGATTCTAAAAATCGCTCGATCGGTTCTCCTGACTGTACCGCATGTGCCAATCTGTCAAGAAAGTCCGCGAATATTATCGACGGGGTCCGCACGGCGATGAAACGACATGCGTCCGCAAGGCTCATGTTCCATGTATCCATGAGTATAAATATTTTCTGGGACTCTTCTCTGAGCAAGTGATAGTTCGGATCATGTGCCAGAATGTTAAACAATTCCTTGCGCGATGTCTGTGCCATAGCAAGCGCACCCATCTGAGTGACATAATAGTGCATGTTGCTGTCGATCTCGTTTGCCTTGCCCGCCGCCACCGAAAAAGGGTACATGATCACAAACACGATGCATGTGACCGGGAGAAGGACCAGGACGTACTGTGCAGGACCGAGAAAAAGTTTCGGAAACAGGACATACAACAAGCCAGAGAGTAGAAATCCGAATATAACGATCGGCAGGGCGAATCGCTTGATATATTTTGGAAGTGGTACACCCAGTGATGCAATTGCCTTATTAGTGTCCATAGTACTCCCCGAGTTATTCCAATTAAAATATGATCGTCTGCTATGTTATTCTTTTCGGTGTGTCCCCGGTGACTTTTTAATATTTTCTAATATTTTATGGCTGCAATGATTTTTGTGTTTTTATACTAAACTGCATTCAAAAAATGGATATGGTTTAGTATACCTTGAAATGACTCCCATCACCGCTAATCAAACGGATACCAGATAGAACAAAATAAGGGTGAATAAACCTGTCACCACACAAACCGATGGGTTCTTGGCACCCGAAATTCTTATCATGCATGATAAACGAATAACAATTGATGGACGATCTCGATCTATCAATTCTCTGGCATCTCGGCGACAACAGCCGCGCAAGCACCACAGAGATCGCAAAGGCTGTAGGGGTGGCGCCTTCGACGGTGCATAACCGGATCAATCGGCTGAAAGAATCCGGAATCATCGAACGGTTCACCGTGATCCTTGATCCGGGCATGGTCGAGCAGAATGTCACGGCATACATTGGGATTAATATCGAATCAGTCAGGCGGATCGCGATCATCAACCAGCTGCGAAAGATCGAGGAGGTTCTTGAGATCTATGAACTGCTCGAACCTTACGACCTGCTTGTCAAGGTGCGCACCCGGGATATCAATTCGCTGAAGGAACGGGTGCTAAAGGCGGTCAACGGGTTCGACGGAGTCCTTGGTTCAAGCACCATCCTGACCACAAAGAGGCATAAGGAAACGTCCTGCGCCATTACGGGATACAAGGGAATAGGGGGGCAAACATGATCACCACAATCGAGGCGGTACTGACCGCAATCGTATATCTGCTTGGGGGAGCGTTTATATTGTTCATATACGAGGCTTACACCCATACACACCATAAGAACTTGCTGATACTTGCCATCGGGATGTTTGTATTGATATTCGGAAGCAATTTCGATATGCTTGCCGGATTGCTGCTATCTGATTATATACCCGAATCAACTGCCCGCATACTCGCATTGCTGATCGAGATACCGGGCATTCTGATCATGCTCTACTCGGTGATCAAATCGTAGATACCATGGATAGTCATCGCAAACCCGACCGATACACGGCATTCGCCCGAAACTGGAAGCTAATCGGGATCACGTCCAGAAAGAGGTGGCAGAAGAGCGGTATTCAGGACAAAGTGCTCTGGCGTGTGCTCGAAAGGATAGTCGGATCAGATGAGGGGGATCGGATCATCAATGATGCCTGCTATGCAGTCGGGCTGCTGGATGGGCAGGCGCTGCGCGATGATGGTGGAGATGGCATGGATGGTGATGTTGAATATGGCAAGGATGATAGGGGTGACGTGGGCAGTGAGGGCATGGGCGGGGTCGCTAAGACCTGCCTGACCACGCTCGAGCTGATGTGTCTGCTTTCTGGCATACATACCGAATTACTCAGCGTGAATAGAAAACCCGTGCTGAGAATCATGGATTGCCCATACGCGGAGGTGCTTGCAGGCATTTATCCGCCTGACAGCATCTGCAAATGCCATGCAAGCGGCATGGTGCATGCAATCGATCGCAGATCGAAACTCATCCGGAGACTGAAGATGTGCGCAGGCGACTCGTACTGCGAGTTTGTGGTTGATGGCGATATCTGATCTGAGTCCCTCGTTGTGTTTCGGTTAAGAACCAACCACTCCTCCGGATATGGGCATTTCGGTAACAGCAGGCACTTTTCAGGTCATCCGCGTATAGCCGATAGAAGTATGTAAAAATCATGGATATGAGCCGAATATCAAGCTGGAACGGTTAGGGACTGTCACAAAATAACCCGGGTCAGGTTGAACCTCCTTAAACACATTCACAATATC
>DAOWIV010000181.1 GCA_030640725.1 Methanosarcinales archaeon
TCAGTTGGTAGAAGGGACACCGGATCATGAAATTGATTCTCTGCTTACGGAGGTGACCTAATATGGCTTCTTTTGCAAGAGAGGTTGCGTACCGGATCTTTGCTCACGAGTTGAGAGACACATCAGTGGCACTGGAACGCGATCTTGATGATATGTATGCACCCCAATATGTGTTGACACCAACCGGCGCGAAGGTTAACCGCGTCTTTATAGTCGGCACACTTACGGAAAAGGAGAATATTGGCGAAGACGTCGAATACTGGCGAGCCCGTATCTCAGACCCAACTGGCACGTTCTTCGTGTATGCCGGGCAGTATCAGCCTGATGCCACACGCGTGATCACGGATGCAGCTGTTCCTGAGTTTCTGGCAGTGGTTGGGAAGGTTGGCGTGTACACAACAGAGGATGGGAACATACTGACATCAATCCGTCCGGAGACTATAACGGTCGTGGATGCCGAGACTCGTGATCGATGGGTACTTGAGACTGCAAGGCAGACGCTTGATCGGATCCGGGAACTGGATGACGGGAGTTCACCGAGTATCGAGATGGTACAGGAGCATTATTCGCTGGATATCGAGCAATATCGGCAGATGGCGATCTCAGCACTGGAGTCAATGCGAGGATGATTGAGAGAGGTGCATTTACCGGATAATGTACGAATTTAGTGACTTTTGTGGTTTCATATTGGCAAACTCACCATAGAACGGTTTCGTGTGATTTGCGACAAACATAGTGATCCATACAAAACAGTTAATACTGCACCGGATTAACTGTCAATAGCTTTTTCTTTCAAGATTAAAGAGGCATGTAATGTATCTAAAAACCCGATTGGTTGACACCGTCCGCATCGACCCCGAATGTCTCGGACTGCCGGTTGAGGATGCGGTCAGGATGGCACTTCGTGAGAAACTCGAGGGGCGCATCGACAAGAAACTCGGAGCGCTGATTGCGATCATTGATGTGATCGATATCGGCGACGGACTCATCCTCTTTGGTGATGGTGGGGTGTATTATGAAACGACGTTTGACGCACTCATGTACAAACCCATTATGCAGGAGGTCGTAGAAGGTATCGTCGTCGAGGTCGTAGAATTCGGCGCGTTCATCGGAATCGGACCGCTCGATGGATTGATCCATGTAAGCCAATTGACCGACGATTATGTCTCTTCGGATGGGAAGAATGCACGACTGGTCTTCAAGGAGAGTGGGCGCGCAATCAGTGAGGGTGATCGCCTGCGGGCGCGCATCGTCACCATCAGCCTGAACGAACGAGACCCCCACGAGAGCCGGATAGGACTAACAATGCGCCAACCCGCGCTCGGTAAACTGGAATGGCTCGAAGAAGATGCAAAAGAGGATAAAAAATGAGTGATCAGGCATGTAGGGAGTGTCACAGAATTGTAAGCGGGTCAAGCTGCCCGGTATGTGGATCAAGTTCGCTTAGCAGGGATTGGAGCGGATATGTTATAATCATAGACCCCGAACTTTCCGACATTGCCGCGAAACTGAATATTACGACTCCCGGAACTTATGCATTGAAGGTGCGATAGGTGCAAGCGTTTATTCTGCCAAGTCTCCTAAAATCTGCGTTGAAAGTCCCGCATGGGGTGTTATACGAGGGGAGCGGGCGTAAAACTATGGATGCGCTGAAAGGCGTGATAGATTTGAGTAAACCGGCTAAAATAATTGCGGTAGGCGACATCACGACCTGTAATCTGATTGAATCCGCCATCCTGCCCGACATCTGCATCGTTGACCATATGACCTGCCGTGAAGCGGTGCCTGAGGGGGTATTGAAATGCATCCAGCATCCTGCATTCATCGAGATTTCCGTCAAGAATCCTGCGGGTAGCATCACGCTTGAACTCGTGACATGTATGGCGGATGCGCTGCGATCGAAAGATCGTACACGCATATTCGTGCATGGCGAGGAGGACCTTGCAGTCATGCCTGCTGTTGTGCTTGCGCCCCCGTCCTCGATAGTTATATATGGGCAGCCATCGAGTGGATGTGTGTTGATCAGAGTAACACCGGAAAAGAGAAAGGAGATGCAAAAACTCCTGATACAGATGGAATATGACTCAGGTGATGATACTCTATGGAGGATGTTAAATGAAGATTGAAATTATAAAAGACGAGAAGAATGTGCTTTTGAATAGACGTGACATTGCGTTCAATATAATACCAGAAGGGACGACTGCTTCAAGAGAAAACGTGAAAAATATGCTGGTTGCGCTTCTCGATACGAAGCCTGAGCTGACGGTACTTGATCGGATGAAAATGCGGTATGGAACGCAGGATATACTTGGATATGCACGGTTGTACGACGATCTGCAACAGTTACAGGTGATCGAGCCGGATTACATGATTGCACGGAATGCAGCGAAAGAAAGCGGTGAGGAGTAGACAACATGAGCGTAAATGAGTATTATGTCATGAAAGAGAACAAAATCACGCGTCAGAGGCAGTTTTGCCCGAAATGTGGTACTGGGGTTTTTTTAGCAGAACATGCCGACCGAATGACATGTGGGAAATGTGGATATACAAAATACAAGAACAAGAATAAAAAGGGGTGAGGGGGATGGAAGCGCGTTATCTGGTGCTGGTCACACTCATAGTAGCTACAAGCCTCATTGGGTGTGTTACCAGCACAGATCCATCAGAGGCGGGCAAACTATCCGCGGTCGAAGGTGCGCTCGGGACGATACCCATGATTGGCGCAGGCGATGCAATCAATATCACCACAAATAACACGACGATACGGCAATTTTTGGATCAAAAATTCACTGCGCCGAACCGGAGGAGTGTGCGCGTAGCACTCATACAGAACTCGACTTACGACCTTACAAAAGCGTCGGTAGATGTTAATGAGTCTAATGCGTCGCCTTTTCTGTGGAGACCCATGTCCGCATCTGCAGGGGTCAACGAGTCTCCATTTCTGTGGAAGGTCGAGCTGCTTGAACGGAGCTGCAGTTGCGGCAGCCGTGGCAAGAGCGTGTATATCGCAACCGCGTTGATAGACCCGATGACCGGGGAGGTTGTGGACGCGAAGACGTGTTCGATATCTGAAACCGAGTACGGACGGAACTCCTGCGTAAA
>DAOWIV010000043.1 GCA_030640725.1 Methanosarcinales archaeon
GTCTTTGCAGAGACGAAGGAAGCGAAACTGCGCGGGTACAAGCCGGGCAGGTTCTCGTTTAACGTCCGGGGCGGGCGCTGCGAAGCCTGCCAGGGCGACGGGCTGATCAGGATCGAGATGAATTTCCTGCCTGATATCTACATCGAGTGCGAGGAGTGCAAGGGCAGCCGTTACAATCGGGAGACGCTCGAAGTCAGGTATAAGGGAAAAACAATCGCTGACGTCCTTGCAATGAGTGTCGAGGAGGCGATGGCGCTCTTTGCAAACATCCCGTCGATCAGGAACAAGCTTGTGACCCTTTCAAGGGTCGGTCTCGACTACATCAAGCTGGGACAGAGCGCAACGACGCTCTCAGGCGGGGAAGCCCAGCGGATCAAGCTGACACGGGAGCTATCCAAGAGGGCGACCGGGAGAACGATCTATCTCCTTGACGAGCCAACGACAGGTCTTCATTTCCATGACGTGAAGAAGCTGATTGCGGTGCTAAATGACCTTGTGGCAAAGGGAAACACCGCGGTCGTGATCGAGCACAACCTCGATGTCGTCAAGTCGGCTGACCATGTCATCGATCTTGGACCTGAGGGTGGTGACGCCGGAGGGTACGTTGTTGCCGCGGGAACGCCGGAGGAGATTGTGAGGACTGAGGGGTCGTATACAGGGCAGTTTCTTGGAGCGGTTCTGGGAGACGGGTGATCGATTGTTGGTTTTTCGGTAGCGCCCCTACCAAAAATGACCGGTCAGGAGCTGTGGACTGTGTCCTGCGTTAAACAGGTGTAAGAGTCTTTTTACAAATGGCATACGCGATCAGCAATGCCATTCCAGCCGCGGTTGTCAATAAGCCTGAAATTCTTAATCCACCCACAAGATCCGGTTCCATACCCAAACACGATCCCATCAGAAGCGCCACCCCCAATAAGAAGAATAATACTCCGGTAATTAATTTGTGTTCAGGTTTTTCTTGCTTCTCCTCTGGCTTCCATAGTCCCCGGTCTATCAGATCAATCTTCTTCTTATGTTCCAAATAAGTTACGAATGCGTAACACGCAATTGTCGCGATTATTATCAAGATCCAATCAGTCATACTACATACCAATATCAAAAGACATATTTAAAGTTAATCATTTCACAATTTCCCATACGAAAAGTTTATTAATAGTATTTTCCGTAACATAACTTTAATGATATCAAAAACAGTCTCGACATTTGTCATAATTTTGATGGTGTCAATAATACTTACAACTCCTGCAGCAGCAGACCCGACGAATGTCAGCCTCAACACCCCCGAAAGGATGGGTGGTGATTTCAGCGTCACAATAGATGTAACAAGTGTTGCCGATCTCGATTCAGGGCAGTTTGACCTCCATTTTGCTCCGGCTGCCGCGCGCGTCGTGAGCGTTGATGATGGAAATATCGGTGGAACAACCATTCCGGTAGATAACTGGGCAGCCGTTGGCGAAGACGGCGTCAGGATACTCTTCAATCTTCCGGGCATCGATGGTGTGTCAGGATCCGGCTCGCTTGCAACGATACACTTTGAGACGATAGTTCCCGGAGATTGCACGATGGAGCTGTCTGGCGGATTGCTCGTCGATACCATGGCAGAGCTGATACCTGCAAGCTGGAACGGCGTTGAAAGTGCTGCAACCAAGACCGGAACAACGACTCCGGTAGACACGACTGAATGCAAAACACCCGGATTCGGAGCTCTATTTGCGATAGGCGTCCTCGCAGCAGTGATTTTTGTGTTTAGGATGGGCAAATAAAGCGCATCCCACGATGGTGCAGGAAACAACGCATATTTGAGATTTATCTATTCTGATTGATATGTGTATGACATCCAATCGTTTTACAATTTCATGCTACGAAAGCCTTAAGTAGTATTCTTCTATCTCACATTCTGTAATCAACATTACAACAATGATGCAAGAACAGAATGGGATAATGACGGAAGTATAGCAATGAAAGCAAGATATATAATCTATTGCGCGCTGATAGCTCTTGCAGTGTTCAGTGCACCGGCATCGGCAGACTGCAACACAGTCATAGTCGGCGATGCAAACAGCGACGGCAGGATCACCACAGCGGATTCAATGCTCGCGCTGCAGATGTCAGTCGGGAGCATAACCCCGGATCTGGAAAGCGCGGATATAAATGCTGATGGCAAGGTCAACTCGCTCGATGCGCTCATGATACTGACGATGGCGCAGAAGACACAGGTCTATGTCAATGCGCCTGAAGTTGTGTCTGGTGCATTCAATGTCACGATAGATATCTACAAGGTAATCGATCTTGATTCGGGGCAGTTTGATCTCTCGTTTGATCCGAACGTTGTGAACGTGACTACGGTCTGTGCGGGGAACATCGACGGCACAACGGTGCCGATATCTGACTGGCGTTTCATGGATGCGGATACAATCCGGGTACTGTTTGACCTTCCTGATGCAGATCTGGTGAGCGGAGCAGGATCACTCGCAACGATCAACTTTGAGATGACCGGATCAGTTGGAGATAGTAGCGTTCTGGACATATCGAATGGAGAACTCTTCGATCCCGATACATACAGCGATGGGATACCTGCGACATGGACTGACTGTGAGGTGACCCTCGGAGTACCAGTTACGGTCACTGCGCCTGAAATCGTATCTGGCGACACGTTTGATGCTACGATAGACGTTGCAGACGTGACCAACCTTACCGCAGGGCAGTTTGATCTCTCGTTTAATTCGAGCGTTGTGAACGTGACCGATGTCGATTCAGGAAGCATAGCCGGTACGGAGGTGCATATGGACATGTGGCGTTTGATGGATGATGGTAGAGTCCGTGTGCTCTTTAGGTGCCCAGGCGCTACTATGGTGAGCGGATCAGGATCACTTGCAACGATCCACTTTACGGTAACAGGCACATCGGGAGCCACGAGCGTTCTTGACGTATCCAATGGATCGCTCTTTGGGCTGCTTTTCACCGATACCAATTTCACGTTGGTTGAGATACTGGATATACCTGTGACGTGGACTGATGGTGAGGTAACCATTGGAGTGCCAGTTACGGTCAATGCGCCCGAAATCGTATCCGGCACATTCAATGCCACGATAGACATAGAGAATGTCACCGATCTCGATTCGGGGCAGTTCGATCTCTCGTTCAA
>DAOWIV010000243.1 GCA_030640725.1 Methanosarcinales archaeon
ATGAGGATGGAATGCTACCAGAAGATAATAAAAAGTCTCGCGTTTACCGGGCTGTCCGTGTTCACGATCTTGCTTGCTATAGCTCGTGTGTGCGGTGGGGCGACGGCAGGCACGTGCGCAGCCTCGTTGAAAAACCTCACATCGTTTTTCCATTTTCCTTCCAAACGCGCCGACATCCTTCGCAGCCGCAGTGAGTTTGATCAGATCATCAAACAGAGAGCTGTTTTTTCTGCGGTCACTGGCGAAGAGCCGCAGATGTGGCGACCGGGGTCATAATCGTACCAACTACAGACCGGGATGTCACTTACGATTTTGGGACGGCGGTGTTCGAGGGATCCCGGACGTGACGCCACCAGTCCGGCTGCGCGGGATACATCACGCCATCCTCTGTGATAACCGCTGTGACATTCGCTATAGGCGTAGCATCGAACGCCGGATTGTATACCACAGCACCTGCCGGCGCAAGTATTACATCCCCGATGCGCCGCAGTTCGTCAGGATCCCGCTCCTCGATCACGACATCACGCTCCAATCGGGCAGGATCAAACGTAGAGATCGGCGCTGCGACATAAAACGGTATATCGTGCTCCTTCGCAAGAACTGAATGGGTATACGTCCCGATTTTGTTAAATACCGCATCTCTTGTGATACGGTCGGCTCCGACGATCACCCTGTCGATCTTTCCTTCCCGCATCATCGAACCTGCGGCAGAATCCGTAATCAGTGTGACCGGGATCCTGTCTTGCATCAGTTCCCAGACGGTGATCCGACTTCCTTGATTGAGCGGGCGGGTCTCGCATGATACGACAGATATCTCCTTGCCAGCCTCAACCGCCGCCCTGATCACGCCGATCGCGGTGCCCACGTCCACACAGGCAAGTCTGCCGGCATTGCAGTGGGTCAGTACCGTGTCCCCGTCCTCAAAGAGCGCTGCGCCATTCCGCCCCAGCCGTCTGTTACGTTGCACATCCTCTTCAGCGATTGCAACCGCTTCACAAAGCGCGATTCTCTTTGCTTCATCGATGCGACTGGTCCCGGATTCCAAAATAGCACCCATCACCCGATCAACACCCCACGCGAGGTTGATTGCGGTCGGTCTGGTCTGTTTGATTGTTTCGGATGCCGCGCATAGATCGTGCATGAACTGCTTAAACATGGCGGGGGTGGTTGCGGCGGTTGTGTGGGCGCCCGTGTGTGCTGCAAGCGCGACCCCGTATCCACCGGCAGCACCGAGTGCAGGCGCACCCCTGATGCGAAGCGAGACGATTGCCTCGCACAGCGAGGAGACTGTTTCACATCCGATGATCTTGTATTCCGCAGGCAGCAGGGTCTGGTCGATCAGGGCTATCGTGCCATTATTCCACTCGATGGTTCTCATGGTGGAGTGTGGGGTGTGGGGTGTGTTAAATCTGATTGAAGCGATGGTAAGGGCATCGAGTCGGGGTTGTCACGCAATCATTGAGTTACGAGATCTTCATGAGATAGTTCATGTGAGTTATGGGTAAACTCGGTGTAACCTGTGTCAATCCGTGTCTAAAAGCAATATCAGATACGGATTGACACAGATAAAAGACAATCCCCACCTTTGCATTGATCCGACACCTTACTACAATTACGAACCCTCAAATCAACCAGACCAATGCCTTATTCGTTATCTTTGCCCTTACCCAACCCGAGTACACCCATAAGTTCTATCGGCAGCGGAATCACGACCGTCGTCGCCTTCTCCTCGGTCGCATCCTTGATCGTCTGGAGCGTTCGGATGTAGAGGGCTCCCGGTTGTTCATTCAGCACCTTTGCAGCATCCGCGAGTTTGATTGATGCCTGCATTTCTCCCTCTGCGTTGATGATCCGTGCACGCCTGTTCCTCTCTGCCTCTGCCTGCGAAGCCATCGCACGCTGCATCGCCTCAGGCAGCTCGACATCCTTGATCTCGACAGCCGAAACCTTGATCCCCCATGGATCGGTCGCCTCATCGATGATCTCCTGCAGCCGCTTGTTGATCTTGTCCCGCTCTGAGAGCACCTCGTCCAGTTCCACCTGCCCGATCACGCCTCGAAGCGTTGTTAGTGCCATCTGCGCTGTTGCAGCCGGAAAGTGCTCGACCTGCACCACTGCCTTGCTCGGATCCATCACCCGGTAGTACACCACGGCATTCACACGCGTTGTGACGTTGTCCTTGGTGATCACTTCCTGCGGCGGGATATCGAGCACGATCGTCCTGAGATCAATCTTCGTCATCTTCTCAAGTAGCGGGATGATGAAGAAGAGTCCCGGACCCCGTGCACCGACCAGTCTGCCGAGACGGAAGATCACACCACGTTCATACTCCTGAACGATCTTCACAGCGCTTGCAAGCACCATCAGCACTATGACTACTATGTATATCAGTGTTACATCCATTATATCACCCGGTTGTTAATGATCGCTCTACCTTATAAGGATTTGTGTGAAAACGGATCTATCAACTTGCATGGTGTTCGAGTGTCCCACTAAACTCCACGTTTCATATCCGACTCACATGTTTTTGCCCCATAAGAGCTACAGCCGATCCTCGCTTCCAATTCCTATCCGCAATTTGGACGGCATAGTTACACCATAAGCACCAGCCGTGCCACCCCACAATGAATTGCGGGGCATCCTTGGTGTGTTGGACGTTCATTGAAACCGGAGGTTTCTGATTTGTTCTAATTTTTATCTGAAATAAGGAGGTAAAGATTTCCATCTTTTTATCCTTTCCTCATCTTTAATTAAGTTCATTAGAGCTAGAACCTCATTACCCAAGCCGGTCCAATAAAAAGAGAATTCAATCCTATTTTGTTCTACTTCTTCTTTTTTAGTATAAAGTCCAAGTAATCCTGATTGACATAAGGACTCTACACCTTGAACGTGTTTATCATACATTCCTTTATCATACCGCTTATCATATTCTGAAATAAATTCTTCACTAATTCTTAAAGAAAAATGAGAAACATTAGCATACGTCAACATCACACTAAACGCGAGGAGCCCAACTTTCATTCTCGCTTGATGAATCGTTTTTTCCCTTTCTACCTTATAATATTCTATTACATCTTGAATTTTCGAGGCTAAAGGATTAATGCTCTCCTCAAAATTTTTACTATATTTAAAAAAGATTAAATCTTTTAAATCGAATTTGGGTTTATATTCTTCGTTGGTTATCAGAATCTGCCTTGTAATTGGTTGGGTTGCATGAGC
>DAOWIV010000092.1 GCA_030640725.1 Methanosarcinales archaeon
CCGATTACCCGCTTTTAATTCGACTGAACCCAAACATCAAGTACAAAACCCGGGGGAACGGTGCGATCGCGCTCAGCATCGAGATTGAGGCTGGCAGGCTGGAGGCGGTAAAGAAAATAGTTCTGGATGAAGTAGCAGACCAATCGAAATTATCAGATGAAAACACAAATCCTGGCGTGGTATTTCTGAATGGCGCATCGGACAGTATGAGGGACGACCTGAAATCATTTTCAAGACGGGCAATGCAGGATATTCTCCGGATCGAGGACGCGAAACGTCTGATCAACACGCACAAGATCGATTCTCATGAATTCAAGAACGGGCGGGGTCTGATCGGCGCACTTGCAGCAGCAGGCATCGCACTAAACGGCATCCATGATCACACATTCGAGCTGATCGCATACCGAAAACCGGATCGCGCCAGCGCTGGCACGCCAAGGGATGTTGATGCAGAGAGTATAAGGGAAGCAGACCTGCAAACATACCCGCGAACATGGGATACTGTCGATATCGCAAATGATACGGTAGTTTGCGTACCTCACGGAAATGATCCGGTGTTATTCGGAATTCGCGGCGAGATGGATGGAGTTCTCGATGCGTTCAATTGCATCATGTCAGAACCTGCCGAACGCGCTGTTATATTTCGGACAAACCAGGGAACCGATATGCATCTCCTGAGGGCGGGACCGCCGATGGATCAGGTAAAGGACGGATGTTCGTACATTCTAAAAGGAACGGTATGCGATCCGCCGCGAACAATCCATGGTGGGCACGTAATCTTTAAAATAGCAGACAAGTCCGGAACAACGATCGATTGTGCAGCTTTTGAGCCGACAAAGAACTTTCGGGACACCGTCAGGAAACTGATGGTAGGGGACATTGTTGTTGTGTGCGGAAGCGTCAGCAACGGAACGATTAATCTCGAAAAGATAAAGATCGAGCATCTGGCTGCCGGATACAAAGTTACAAATCCTGTGTGCGCGTGTGGCAGACACATGAAGTCGGCTGGCGCCAGGCAGGGTTATCGGTGCAAGCAATGCGGGAGCACATCGAGCGCGCCTGATCGGGTACCGATCGAGCGGGATCTTGACACTGGCTGGTACGAGGTGCCACCGTGCGCAAGACGGCATATCGCAAAGCCGCTTGTGCGGTGCGCAGGAGGAACGCGTCTGGTGCATCCAGGTAGGTAATCTGTGATATGTGATATGTAATTGATCTGCGGTCTGCCGGATCAGAACAGTTGCCCGGAATAACAAATATTAATACCCCGGGTACCAAGATTTGCATAATGCGCGATATCAAGATAATGCACCCGCGCCCAAGCGCGATCGTTGCTGCGCTGTACACGTTGCGCGATCTGGACACTGATGTGGCGATCCTGCACGGACCTCCTGGCTGCTCGTTCAAGCACGCCCGCCTCCTTGAGGAGGACGATCTGCGGGTGGTCACGACAGCAATGGATGACACCGATTTTGTCTTTGGCGGGCGCGAACTGCTCGCGTCGATGCTTGAGAAAGTGATCGACCTCTGGCACCCAAAGCGCGTCGGAATCGTCGGGACATGCACCAGCATGATCATAGGCGAGGACCTCCATCAGGCGATCGAGGATGTTGACACCGATATTCCGGTCATCGTGGTCGAGGTACATGCAGGATATCATGAGAACACCCATGGGGTGATCGTGACCCTTGAAGCAGCCCGGGACGTCGGCATCATCGATGACGCCGAGCTAAACCGGCAGAAGATCCTGCTCAAAGAGGCGACCGCGCTCGAACAGAGACACGGGGCAGCAAGCAAGGAGTATCTCGAACCATCCCGCGGCGACACCAAATACAGAGTCGCAGAACAGGTTCTTGAATTGTTAAAAGACGGGAAAAAGTGCATAAATATACTGAATGCGAAGAAAGAGACCGCATACATGTTTGCTGACATCCCGCTTGCGGTCTGCGAGGTTGCAGAGCAGATTGGTTCTGATTCGGAGATCGTCAATATCGCAAATCTGAGCACGGATATCGGTCTTCCGCGGATCAGGGGGTATGCAGAGGATATCCTGCGGGATCTATTGAGCGCGGGCGTGGAGATTCACGAGATCATCGGCGGACTGGACGAGTATCCGATTGCCGGAGAACGTGCGGGCGAGATTATCGGCGAAAAATATCCCGGATTCGATTTTGCGATCATATCAGGAGTTCCACACGCTGTTCCGATGGACGCATTATCAGGCATGAATGTCATATCGGTCACCAACGGACCGCGGCAGGTGCTCCCCCTGAAGGAGATGGGTCATGATGCGGTCATCGTCGAGATCGATCTGCACCCGAAGACGCTCGGTGTCAATCATATCGTAGAATCCGAGTTTGGCGCGACGCTGCGGGAGATGAGCGGGATTTAATGGCTTGTATGTAATTCCGGTAACTTCCGGCAACAAATCGAGGATATCATCTGCGCGACCGACTCTCGACCAGACGCTTCGGATTCGTTCTGGTCGCAGCCAGTGCGCCACGCTCATCCAGCCCTGCGCCCACCGCCACCTTAAACGCCATCTCATCAGTGATCAGATCCTCTGGTGCGTGCGTATCCGTGTCTACGATCAGCGCACATCCGATTTCGCTTGCAATCCGTGCAACATGTCCGTTTGTTAGGTTATGCCCTGCTCTTGATGTGATCTCAAGCGATATGCCGCTTTCGCGTGCGAGTTCCGCCTCGTCAGGCGTGATGATGCCCGGATGCGCCAGAATATCGATATCTGCCCGGAGCGCGGCATCATTCGTGCCCGGCGCCACTGGCTCTACCACGGTCTCGCCATGCATCACGATAATATCCGCTCCAAGCGATCTCGCCCTATCTGCGAGCACAGCGATCTTTCTGGGCGGGACATGGGTCAGTTCCACACCGGCAAGAACCCGGATTCCCCATTCATCCTCCAAAAACGAAGTTTTTCTAACCGCATTCAGCACAAATTCGATATTCGTGAAATCAACGTGATCAGTGATCGCAATAGCCGAATAGTTGTGCACAACAGCGCGGCGAACGAGTTCAGCCGGTATCAGTACGCCATCACTCAATATGGAATGGGTATGCAGATCGATCATCATAGATATGTGGGGTGCGAAACTTATAAGTATTAAACCTCCAGATATGAAGCATCGGGTAGTATATACATGTATATAATATTATGGTTGGAATAAAAAGACTGGTTCTTGATGTGCTGAAACTTCACAATCCGACGATCATTGAGATCGCTGGCGCGATCGGAAAGATGGATGGTATAGATGGTGTGAATATAAGTCTGTATGAGGTCGATCAGAAGACCGAGAACGTCAAAATTACTATTGAGGGTGACAGAATCGATTTTGATACGATCAAGCAGACGATCGAAGACTATGGTGCGGCAGTTCACAGCATCGACGAGGTTGCATCCGGAAAGCGTCTTGTAGAAGAAGCGGAAACGCTGCAAGAGCGCACATAACCCGGCAACCCTCAAATTAATCTAATCTGTGCGCCGCATCTCCTTCATTATCGAGCCAATCTCGCGCAGGACGGACGATTTTGGGGTACCTGTTTTTTTAACTAACACTCGCCCACTTTTTTTCCACCATGATGCCGGATATGCTTTATCCTGCTCAACAACCGGATCAAGACCAAGTCTTCTGGTGGCTTCAGCGATTTCACCAGATGCAGGTGATTTCAGAGCATAGCGTTTCGTAACTCTGCGCCCATCCTTCCTTGACACGGTACTGTCAAAATAAGTAGGCCAGATAACGATTTTATCGGTTTGTGGCATTAAATCCCGCCTCCCGGAATCGAACCGGGGACATCGCGGTGTCTGCGCGGTAATGTGTGCCATTTGCACATGATCGTACTACAGCCGCGCACTCTACCAGGCTGAGTTAAAGCGGGTCAATCAAGAGATTCGTGCGCGATACTTATCAAGTTTTGCTTTCCTGTCATGTAGCAGCGCCACACAAGCATCATCCGGAAATCATGATTCCGACGTTTCATGGTTGCTGGTAGATGGCATCCCGCGCTGAAAATCGGGATGCGGCAGATCGGCGCAGCCACTTGCGCAACCGACTATTATAAACACTGTCGAGTCGCAATTGTTGCGGAAGATGTAATATGTATAAAGTTCTTTTAGGCAAAAGACTTATATATGATAATTCCATATACGCATTTGGTGATATATCGTGAAAGATTTATCGGTGAAAGTTCTGGATGACGACGATGAAGAGTTCGTAGACATACTGATCAAGCAAGGACTGAAGCGGAATACCGCCAAGGTGCTGGCATATCTGAAAGGTGTCGACAAGGTAACGTCAAAGGACCTCGAGGTCGGTGCGGATTTGAGGCAGCCTGAGGTCAGCATTGCAATGAGAGAACTACGCGAAAGCGTCTGGGTTAACGAAACCGACGAGAAGAAGCCAGGAAAAGGTCGCCCATACAAAGTATATTCGCTTAACGTACCCATCGGACATATTATAGAGAAACTGGAAGAGAAAAAGAAGATCGAAGCCCAGGAAACGATGAGAAACATCGAACGATTCAAAGCGTTGAGTGCCCGATGCACTCAACCTTCGACCCATCCGGATACGATCTCCTCACCATCCACAAAAATTAAATTATTTTTTTTCGCATATTTTTTCGCATCCTCTCTGGTGAGTGCATACCCTGTTCCGGCATCGAGCATCTCGCAGATCACAAGAACCGGGTTGATGCCGGCAAGCATCGCAAGCACGATCGAGAGTTCGGTTTGACCCTTGCGCTCTTTTAACAGGTTTTTTGCGCCGCGTAGCACCGCAACGTGCCCAGGGGATTGAAACTCGCTCGAAAAACTAACCGACTCCCCGCGCATCGCGGATTCCACGATCTCATCGAGTTTTCTCATGGTGAGCGCACGATCCCTATCAGGGATGCCTGTAAACGTGGTTCTGTGATTCACCCAGAGCGAAAACGAGGAGCGGGAGTCGTACTGCAGAGCTCCTTTTGCGACATGTGCCAGATCCGGGGAACGCTTGAGGATATCAGCCATGAATGGAAGTCCAAGACGCGCGCAAGCCTCGTCCGGCAGCACAGTGCAGATAAGCCCGCCGCCATGTATGCGCATGTATGCCACATCCTGCGGGAGGATTGTCTTTGCCGGCATCACCAGATCAGTCTCGCCTTCCCGGTCTGCCGAATCATATATCAGTACCATTTCGTTGTTTTTGATCGCATCGATCGCCTTTGCTATGTTTTGCATAATATCACCTTCACCTCGTCACCATCACTAACATCCAGATGTTCTCGAAGATTTACCTGAGCTATAATCTCGATTATGTTATCAGGATAGTTTTTTCGGTTTGGAATAACGATTGCACCATTCACACCATCGAGTTTCACCCTGAAACACCTTACCGATCCAAACGTCCGGGTCCCGTCATCAAAACCTTCTATATCAACAAACCCAAGAGCATCCAGCCTTTTTCTTGCAGTTATGCTCCATGGATCCAGTTCGATGTTGAACGTGCCTGGAAACGGGGTAAACCCGAGTTCCCGCTCGAACTGTCGCATGTAGCCAGCGAGTGTAACATAGTATCTGCCCTCGCCAAGTCCCGTACAGACCGCTCCGGTCAATCTGATCTCCTCATCATCCCCGAATATCTGCTGGTATTCGAGATACTCCTTCTGCAGGGCGAGTATGCCCTGTTCTGTGATCGCAATCTCCTGACCGTTCGGAATCATCCTTCTTCTGATCATATTCTCCTGTTCAAGGGTCTGCAGTTTGCGGGACG
>DAOWIV010000147.1 GCA_030640725.1 Methanosarcinales archaeon
ATTCGAAGATATTTTATACTGTGTCTTGGGTACCTTCTGCCGCGTCACCAAACGGGATACGACTTGAACACTTGCGTAATGTGACAGCCCGATAGGCAACAAAACCTTTATCCCAAAAACAACCAGACAGATAGCAATGAAACAATTGAGTGCTCCAAAGCGAATCGCAAAGATAAAATTCGGTTTGATTTCTCCACTGGAATATCGGAACATGAGTGTCACACGGATCATCACAGCCGATACTTATGATGAAGATGGATTTCCGATCGATATGGGGCTTATGGACCCCAAGCTTGGAGTAATCGATCCCGGATTGCGGTGCAAGACCTGCAGCGGCAGGGCTGGCGAGTGTCCGGGTCATTTTGGACACATAGAACTGGTAGCGCCCTGCATACATGTTGGATTTGCCAAACAGATACGAAACATCCTGCGAGGCACGTGCCGAAGTTGCAGCAGGCTGCTAATCGAACCCGTGGCAAAGAAGGAACACCTCGAGCAGATCGGGGTTTTGCGGGGCAGGGGGCAGCCCATCGATTCGGTAGTCGAACGCGTCTTTGCCGAGGCTGTAAAGACCGATGTGTGCCCGTACTGCGGCGAACACCAGATAAAAGTCATTTATGAAAAACCAACCACGTACTACGAAGACGAAAACAAGCTTCTTCCAAGCGATATCAGGGACTGGTTCGAGCACATACCTGATGAGGATATTACTGTTTTTGGCATGGATCCGGCAAACGCACGTCCTGAGTGGATGATTATGACGGTGCTGCCGGTACCGCCTGTCACGGTGCGCCCCTCGATCACGCTGCAGACCGGGCAGCGGAGTGAGGACGACCTGACACACAAGCTCGTTGACATTATCCGTATAAACCAGAGGTTTCAGGAAAACAAGGAAGCCGGCGCGCCCCAGTTGATCATCGAGGATCTCTGGGAACTCTTGCAGTACCATGTGACTACCTTCATGGATAACAGCGTCTCTGGCATACCGCCAGCAAGACATCGGAGCGGAAGACCGCTCAAAACGTTGTCACAGCGTCTGAAAGGAAAAGAAGGGCGATTCAGGGGGAGCCTCTCTGGTAAGCGTGTGAATTTCAGTGGAAGGACTGTGATTTCGCCTGATCCGAATTTATCGATCAACGAGGTCGGGGTTCCTGAGAGGGTCGCAAGAGAACTGACGTTTACGATCAAAGCCGTGCCAAGAAACATCGAAGAACTCAAGGAGTACATCCGCCGTGGTCCGGTCAATCACCCGGGCGCAAACTACATTGTCCGCACAGACGGGCACAAAATGAAGGTTACCGAGACGAATCGGGAGGAGCTTGCCGAGACGATCGAATACGGGTGGTTCGTAGATCGGCATCTCAAGGACGGCGATATCGTGCTCTTTAACAGGCAGCCATCGCTCCACAAGATGAGTATCATGGCACACGAGGTCAAGGTGATGCCTGGAAAGACGTTTAGACTGAATCCGGCAGTCTGTCCGCCATACAACGCTGATTTTGATGGCGATGAGATGAATATCCATGTGCAGCAGACCGAAGAGGCGAAAGCTGAGGCAAAGATACTGATGCGGGTGCAGGAAAACATCCTCTCGCCAAGATTCGGCGGACCGATCATCGGGGGAATCCATGACCACATCACAGGTATGTTCCTGCTGACTCGTGAGAAACAAATCGATAAAAACAGTGCGCTTGAGATTCTACGGAAGACTGGTGTGCGCGACCTGCCAGAACCGGATCAGATCGTTGATGGCGTCCCATACTGGACCGGAAAGCAGATATTCAGCCGGATTTTACCGGGTGGGTTGAATCTCGAATACAAAGCGGAGATTTGCCAGGAATGCGATACATGCATGAAGGAGAACTGTCCGAATGACGCTTATGTTATCATAAACAACGGAGAACTGCTCTGCGGCACCATCGATGAGAAGTCGATCGGCGCTTTCAAGGGCTTGATTATTTCAAAGATCATCAAGGAGTACGGGACTTCTGAGGGCACACGGTTTATAGACAATGTTACCAATCTTGCGATCAGGGGCATCATGTATCACGGGTTCAGCTTCGGGATCGATGACGAGGATATCCCGGAAGAGGCGAACAAACAGATACAGGAGATCAGTAAAGAGGCTATACATGGCAAAGACGGTATCGAAGACCTGATCGATCGATACGAGCACAAGGAGCTTGAATTGCTGCCAGGGCGGACGCTTGCAGAGACGCTCGAACTGCGGATCATGCAGGTTCTCGGGAAGGTTCGTGACATGGCTGGCGACCGGGCGGGCGTGCATCTCGGTATCGACAATTCAGCGGTTGCAATGGCGGTGTCCGGCGCAAGAGGCTCTATGCTTAACCTTGCGCAGATGGCTGCATGTGTCGGGCAGCAGGCTGTGCGTGGCGAGCGTATTCGCAGGGGATACACGGATCGTACGCTTCCGCATTTCAAAAAAGGAGATCTCAGCGCGGATGCCCACGGATTTGTACAAGCCTCATATAAGAGTGGGCTTTCACCGACAGAGTACTTCTTCCACGCGATCGGTGGCAGGGAAGGTCTTGTGGACACTGCAGTGCGAACGTCCCAGTCAGGATACCTCCAGCGGAGGATGGTGAATGCACTTCAGGATCTGGAGGCGCAGCACGACGGCACGGTGAGGGATACGCGCGGCATAGTTGTACAGACCCTGTTTGGCGAGGACGGCGTCGATCCTTCACATGGTTTTGGTCGTGATCAAATCAACCGGATTGTCAGGGATGTGCTGGAGGTGGAGAAATGAGCGACGGTGTAACAGCAAAGGATATAGAGAAGCGGGTCGACGCTCTTTTGCTGCCGTCGAAGATCAGTGATACCCTGCGCGAGGAACTGCTTGTTGCCATGCCTGATGCAGGGCAACTGGATGAGATCGTCTCCCGTGTCGCGGACGCGTACGCCGATGCCTGCATCGAGCCGTGCGACCCTGTCGGGGTGGTGGCGGCACAGTCGATCGGTGAGCCCGGGACCCAGATGACGATGCGCACATTCCACTACGCCGGAGTCGCCGAGATCAACGTGACGCTCGGGCTTCCGAGACTGATCGAGATCCTTGATGCCCGGAAGAACCCGAGCACTCCTGTTATGACCGTATATCTACAGGCGGAGGATGGCGCAAGCCGGAGAAAGGCTCAGAATGTCGCATGGTTGATTCAGAAGACGACCATCGTAGATCTGGGGGAGATCATCACC
>DAOWIV010000107.1 GCA_030640725.1 Methanosarcinales archaeon
CCTTAATTTAATTACAATCACTAACCCTGTTTTCACTGCGTTTGATCCCAGTCAGTTCTTCGATTTTAGCCATCGCTTCTTTAGCGGTCGCAGGAGGGTGCTCACGGAAGTAAGCTTCGATGGTCGCTGTATGCTGGTTCAATTCACTTTGAGGCTAACGAAAATTCACTTCTTTCAACCCTTCGATGCCATATTCTTGATATTTTCGAAGATACTCGATCAAAGTGTTTGAAGATATCCCTGTAAGGTAACAGATCTCTTCGTGTTTCATTTCGCGGCTTTTCAGTAAAAGAGCTTCCATTCTACGCTGAACGCGTGGGTGGGGGTGATGATATCGTTCGTAGCGCAATGCTTGCACATCTTCCTCAGTGAACTCAATCTTAATCATGCAGATCACCTGTTGAGATCTATATCTCAAACTAAAAAGTAGCTGCCTGTATACTAAATATGTACTATGGTTCTATTTATAAAAAATCGCAGTTTATGACGGTGCCGAGTATAAAAGACCCCCGGTCCCGGTCACCCACCTCACAAAAAACACGCTCCAGCTCCGAGCGAGATGATCTGCCCGTGAACCCGGCTCCCCTCGATCACCAGTTCGATTACAGTCTTATCTGCCAGCCGTGGCGCAGTCGGGCTGCCAGGACATGCGATCAGCACATCAGACTGCTCGATGAACGGGGTATGGATATGCCCGACGACCATCACATCGACGCCGAGTTCCTTTGCAAGATACCACAGCCCGCTGGTGTCGCCGGTCGATAACTGCCCCTCATGAACCATTCCGATTGTGATATCTTCCACTGTGAATACGACTCGCTCCGGCAGAAGCATTCTTAGCTCGGCACAGTCAGAATTGCCATGGACTGCGACCATCTCACCCAGACTCCCCAGATATTCGTAGCACGCCGCCGATGTGAAGTCTCCGGCATGAACGATCAGGTCCGCGTTTCTTAGCAGGCGAATCAAGTGGTCTGGCAGCTCGTGGTCGTGCGTATCCGAGATCGCAATGATGCGAGTCATGGTTGCATGTTATGTTATTTGAGCATCATAAGATGGTGCAGGGTCGGTACGTACAACCATGTTGATGACTGAGGTGATATGCCGTGGCGATACGGAAAGTAAAACTGGTCAAGATCGGTACACTGGCGTTTGAGGCATTCGAAAAGCCAGATCCTGCGATAAGGATCATGAAATACTTCTGCGGCATCGGCACAGGCTCAAATGTCATATACATCGAGACTGATGATCGAAATATCATCGTGGACACCGGATTTGACTACGAGGATAATTTTAGGGGGAAGAACTCCGAAACAAATAGGGAGAATCTGATAATTCGCTGAAACATCACCGGATCGCTCCGGAAGACATCGATTCGGTCTTTATCACGCACTGGCACCGGGATCACTTCGGAAATCTTGATGTCTTTGAAGACGCCGAGATCATGGCGCATCGTGCGCACCACCGGCTCGGTTTCTGGTGCCGCGAGATCGGCGACCGCGAGGAGATCACAGAAGGCGTCATGGTGCTTGCGACACCAGGGCACACAGAGAACCACGCGTCACTTGTTTTAACGCTGGAGGATATCGTATATCAGGAATCAGGCGGTTTTGTCGGGCATTCCTCGGTGATCAAAAGCCCATGCATCGTTGTTGCGGGTGACGCCATCGTGTCGCATTCATATTACCTGCAAAACAAATTCTGGGATTATAATTCGGATTTCTTCTCGAAAGAGCGCTCGATCCGGAGCCAGCAGACGATCTGCGAACTCGCGGATTACATCATTCCCGGACATGGAACTGTGTTTTATAATGCACGCCGAGGGTGAGATTCGAACTCACGAGGTGCGATGCACCACCGGTTGTCTTGGACCATCAGTTTGAGGACGATGGATTTCAAGACCGGCGCCGTAGTCCGCTGGGCCACCTCGGCATCAAGCATCAGAAAACATCTGTGCGAGGGGTTATATAGTTACTCATTTCTTCCAGAAATCAGGAATCAGCAGCACGATCACTGTGAAGATCTCGAGCCTGCCGATCCACATACACAGGATCAGCACCAGCTTCCCGATCGGGTGGACCTCCCCGAAGTGCATAGCCGGACCGATCATGTTGAAGCCGGGTCCGACGTTCCCGAGCGTGGTTGCAGCCGCACTCGTTGCGCTGACAACATCCATGCCAAGAGCACTCAGGATCAACGAAGCAACCGCAAATATTAAAATGTACAAAATAAAAAATGACAATATGGATTCCATGACATTCTGCGGCACCATCCTTCTCCCGAGCCGGACAGGCAGGATCGCTCTCGGATGAAGCGACCTGAACAATTCACGATACCCGTATTTGGCAAGTAGCAGTATCCTGACGACCTTAATTCCGCCGCTCGTTGATCCGGCGCACCCTCCGACAAACATGAGCATGAATAAGATCATTCTGGCGGTGCCGGACCATGCATCGAAATTTGCGGTCGTAAATCCGGTGGTGGTGATGATCGAGACCACCTGGAACACTGCCAGCCGGATCGAGTGGATTCCACTGCTGCGCCATAGCATGATCGTGATTAGCAGCGTGGCGCACGAGATGATGCAGAGATATAGCCTGAACTCGGGGTTGTGGAGCAGGCGTTTGTGCTCGCCACGCAGCATCCAGAAGTGCAACGCAAAGTTGGCGCCCGCAACGATCATGAAGATGGTGATAATGATCTCGATCGGCGGGCTTTCAAAGAATGCGATGCTCTCCGAGTGCGGCGAGAAGCCACCTGTTGACATCGTGCTGAATGTGGTGCACAGCGCATCATACACGCCCATTCCGCTGATCCAAAGCGCGATCACCTCGGCGGCAGAGAGCATCACATAGACCGACCAGAGGATCTTTGCAGATTGTCCGAGTCTCGGTCTCAGTTTATCGCCGATCGGATCGGGCACCTCGGCGCGGAACAGGTCGCGCCCTGCCACCGCAAGCTTGGGAAGGATCGCAATAAAGAGCATAACGATCCCCATGCCGCCAATCCACTGGGTGAAACTGCGCCAGAAGAGCAGACTCCTTGAGTGTGCCTCGATATCAGGCAGTATGGTCGAGCCGGTGGTTGTGAACCCTGCCATCGACTCGAATAGTGCGTCCATGGGGTGGATTCCACTGAACACGTAAGGCAGTGATCCGAATAGTGCTACCGTGAACCAACCGAGTGCAACGATGGCAAAACTCTCTTTTATTGGGAGATTATCAATTTCATAAGTTTTCAGACCGAGAGCGATGCCGACAATGAACGTTATGACGGCTGATATCAGAAACGGATCGCAAGCATCCCCATAGATGATGGCGACCACGAGCGGGACCAGCATCGCCATCCCGACAAATCTCAGTACCGAGCCAATGATGCGGGTAATGGTAGCATAATTCATATTTTAGTGGTAAACGCGAGTTATGTTCACATGGTCGTGTTGATAATCCTCACTATGAGCCTGCGGCTCCTTGGACCGTCCAGTTCCGCGAAAAAAACGCTCTGCCATGTGCCAAGATCCAGCCCCCATCCTCGATCGGTATGCAAGCGTTATTTCCAAGCACAACCGCTTGCAGGTGTGAGCGTGCGTTGTTGTCGATCCGGTCATGAGCATACTTAGCATCTGGGATGATATCATTTAACAATTTTAATATATCCCCCTTAAGACCGGTCTCGTTCTCGTTGATGATGACTGCGGTTGTGGTGTGAGGTGTATA
>DAOWIV010000097.1 GCA_030640725.1 Methanosarcinales archaeon
CGCTGATCTCAAGAATCGTGCAGACGCCCGCTCCGGTTGCACTCACCACCAGATTTTGTTCAAGGAAACGCTGCGCCAGCCCGAGTAGCACCATCAGTATATCCGGGACTCCTTCCCCTGTTTTTGCGCTCACAGGGATCACACTGATGGTTGTTCTAAAATCAGATATGTTATCGTATCGGTCAGCATTAAATCCGCTTTCATAAAGTTTTCCAATCAGATCGTAGAACTTTCGGTCGAACTCCTGCCGTGCGTGATCTGCCTGCTTCTCATAGCTACTGACAAACGACGCGCCCCCATGGTTCTGCCAGCCATGTATGCGATCGATCTTGTTTGCTGCGATCACGAACGGGGTCTTGAATTTCTTCAGTATGTTCAGAGACTCGATTGTTTGCGGCAGGAAGCCTTCGTTGATATCGACGACCAGTACCGCAAGGTCGGCAAGCGCGCCGCCGCGGCTGCGAAGCGTTGTAAACGCGTGGTGCCCAGGCGTATCGATAAAGAGTAAGCCCGGGACGATGAACTTCCCGGCAAACGCTGGTCCGCAGGCTCTCTCAATCGCATCGATGGGCACCTCGGTCGCGCCGATGTGCTGGGTGATCGCACCAGACTCCTCGTCAGCGATCGCACTGCCTCTGATTCTGTCAAGCAGCGTCGTCTTTCCGTGATCAACGTGTCCGAGCACACACACGATAGGGGTTCTGAGCGTCATGATTACAAGATGTTAATTGTGAGAGTCTCGATTGCAGAATCGTAATTATTCTTTTAGTTGATCATAAACCTTATCGATCTCATAGACTGGGAAGCCGAGCTTCTCTGTAAAATGTGAGCGTGCAACATCACGGTGTTCTTTTGTGAGATGTTCGAGAGACACTTATATCCGCGTACATCAAAGTACAGGTGCTGACATGTCACATGAAAGAGACACAATTAAGGAATACGACGAAATTCTCGGGGAACTCAGGGAACTGATGGTCGCAAAGAATGCGGATTACGGCGATTCATGGAGAAAGATGCGCATCCCCTCGATAACCGATCAGATACTTGTCAAGGTGTGCCGGATACGCAGTCTGGAAGAATCAGTTGGACCTCCAAAAGTTTCCGAAGGTATTGAGTCTGAATACCGGGACATTATCAATTACTGCGTATTCGCATTAATCAAATTGCGCGAAGCAAAAACTAAAACTAAATGACCGGACCGGAACAAGGGCGGTACATCATACTGGGCAGCATCGACGGCATTCTTGCGGTGCTTGGTGGTGTAATCGGGGCATCGACCGCGGGTGCCACAAATGAAGGGGTTGTGCAGGTCGGTCTGGGCGTTGCAGTTGCGCTTGCCGTGACAAACGGCATAGGCTCGTATCTCGCAGAGAGCACGGTTGAGTATGCGAAGCTGGCTGAGAAGGAACGACCGATCTTCCGCAAGCTGACCGGCACAAAGATCGAGAGAGTGACCAAGCGAAAGATCTATATGGATTCGGTCACGCATGGCGGCGCAAGTTTCATAGGCTCTCTGGTACCGATCACCCCGTTTATCCTCGCTGAGTCGAATTCAATTGTGGCATCGATTGTGGCAAGCCTTTCCGCGCTGGTTGTACTTGGAATATACTCAGGAAGACTCTCGAAGCAGAACATCGTTGTATCCGTTGTAAAGATGGTTATATTAGGCGTTCTCGTCGTGGTGCTGGTCAGTATCCTGGGTGGCGGGCATTGATGCGAGACCTTGATAATATGCAGGCATCATATCCGATGGCATGAACGTCATCTGCTTTGATCTGGAAGGTCCGCTATCGCCACAGGACAACGCCTACGAAGTAACATCATTAATCGAGAATGGGGACGTAATATTTGAGACACTGAGCCGTTACGACGACTTTCTGGCGCTGGAGGGTCGTGAAAACTACGAGCCCGGCGATACGCTTGCGCTCATCGTCCCGTTCCTGCTCACGCACGGGATCAGGGAGTCGGATATCACAGAGGTCTCGTCGCGTGCAAGGATCGTTTCCGGCGCAAAGGACCTGATTGCGAGGTTGAAAACCAACGGCTGGGACGTGCATATCATCTCGACAAGCTACGAGCAACATGCCCACCTGGTCGGTGCGGCGCTCGGTGTGGGTCCGGACCACATCTCGTGCACGAGACTTGATCTCGAGGGCTTGCGAAAGCGGCTCACAGAGGATGATATCGCATGCATCCGGAGAATCGAAGAGGACATTCTCAACATCGATGACGACGAAACAATGTTTAAGCGGCTAAACGATTTTTACTTCGAGGAACTGAAAGAAACAGGATTTGGCGATCTTTTCTCAGAGGTGCGGGTAGTCGGAGGCGCACGCAAGGTCCACGCACTTGAGGGGATCGCTGCCAGCCACGATATGTCGCCCGGCGAACTGGTCGCAGTCGGAGACTCGATCACCGACTTCGCGATGCTCGGGCGTGTCAGGGATGCGAGGGGGGTTGCGATTGTCTTCAACGGCAACGAGTACGCGGTTCCGTACGCGAACATCGCGCTTGCCGGAACCGATATCGGACTTGTGCTGGAGTTTGCAGAGGCGCACGCACATGGGGATGATGCGGTCAAACTGGCAAGGACGCTTGAGCAGAAATACCGGGATGACCCGCGGGTGGACTGTCTCGCGGGTGCGGACGTGAAGAAGATCGAGACGGTAATCGACGCTCACAAAAAGTTTCGGAAACTGGTGCGCGGCGATGCTGCGAAACTCGGGTGAACTCTCCGGATTCGCATGTCGCAGGAGTGCGGCATTGGGTTTGAGGGTCAGGCATGACTGACGTGTGGTTGCACGGCAATATCTGAAAAGTCATCGTGTATTTCACTAAATATTTCAGGTTGTGCCGTCACACCGCAAGTTCCTGATGTGACCTTGGGATGGGACCGCTGCGATTTGAACGCAGGTGCCAGCGTCCCGAACGCTGGAGGATGGTCCAGGCTACCTCACGGTCCCATAATTAATAATTAATACAAATCAGTAATATGGCGCAAGATCGTCAACCAGTTCGACATGGGCAAGAAGCATCCTCCGGCAGCAGTACCGTTCGACACCGAGATCGTCCAGAACTTTTGCAGGATCTTCCAGCTGTACACGCTCCTTAAAGTCCATCCACGCAGCAGATATAACCTTTCCACAGGTAAAACATCGAACCGGAATCATAACCTTATCACCGGTATGACTTTTGTCTCCGTGCTCTGGCTCCACGACCGCCGAACTTCTTTGTTTCCTTGTGCCTCGAGTCGCTGACCAGCAGGTTGTGGTCGTAGTCCACAAATGTCTGTTTGAGTGATGGATCATTAGTCCACGCCAGCAATCCGCCAGCGATTGCGGTCCTCGCAGCGCCTGCCTGCCCTATAACCCCGCCACCCTGTGTATCGACGTCGATGTCAATACCACTGACAACACCATCACCTGCGAGTATGAGTGGTTCCATCATCTTGAGACGGGCAAGTTCGGGCATACATAGCTCAAGTGGTTTTTTGTTGATGCGCACCCGCCCGTTACCTTCTCTGATGTTTACGCGAGCAACAGCGGTCTTCTTTTTTCCTGATGAATTGACGATTCTGGTCATCTGGTAGTGGTATCTCTGGCTACGCAATATAAAGTTATCTCGCCCACTCTTAATCGGTTGGGAAACCCGCATATACGCAAAGGTATCGCCCGGATGCTTAATCGTATTCCCGCCAGGTTCTCCCGCATTTCGTGCATCTGAAGAATCTGGTTTCGCTCTCGTCTGCTGACCGAAGCTGCCGCAACCACCAGTAAGCAGTATTGTTGCCGCATTCCTCGCACCGTGCGTGCGTGGTCGGAAGCCCCGCGTCAACCTCGCCTTCGAGCACCGTGATCGTCTTTTTTGTGCGCCGTTCGACGGATAAAACGGACTTGCTGCCTTCGCTTTCCTTTGCAAACCCACAGCGCCTGCATGTCAGCGCACCGTCCTTCATCACCAACATGGTGCCGCAATCCGGACAAAATTCCATAACGCAATCATTCGGTGTATCCGGTAATAAAGGTGTTTGACAGTATCTTACAACCGTGAGATCAGAGTAGCAGGAGTGGCGCGATCGCCGGTCTTAAGTAAGTGCAGGGCGAATTGTATGGCAGGGACGCAATCGATGAAGATTGGAAAACAGAAACTGAAGAACCGTTGCGGCGTGATTAAACTTGTGCCGGAGTCGCTTGATGATCTGTGGCACCTGAAGTACATCATCGAAGACGGAGACCTTGTATCGGCATTCACAAAGAGGCGGGTCGAGGGTGCAACCGATAAGCTCCGTCCGGAAGCGGCAGAGAAAAAATCGGTGCATCTCACCATCGAGGTTGCTGGCATGGAGTTTCACCGTTTCTCGAACCGGCTTCGGGTGCGTGGCATCATTAAAAAAGGAGTCGATGCAGGCGAGTACCATACCCTCAACATCGAGACCGGTGGGGTGATCGAGATCGACAAGTGCTGGAAGCCGGATCAGCTCGAACGGGTCAATGAGGCGAAAGCTGCATCTGAGCGCCCACGCGTGACGATCGTAACGATCGAGTCAGGAGAGGCGTGCATCGGGCTTGTGCGCCAGTTCGGGGTGGATATGGTGTCCCAGATCACCCAGCCACCCGGAAAACAGCATGGTGATTTTACACACGATTTTTTCGCATCAGTCTCGTCTGCGCTCGATCAAGCCGTGGGCAGAGGGCATGCGCAGGATGGAAATGACCAGCAGGCAGTCATCATCGCGGGACCAGGGTTTATCAAAGAGGATTTTATGAAACATCTGCGGGATGCTTTGCCTGAGATCGCTGCACGGGCTGTGATTGAGGATACTGTGTCCACCGGTATCCCTGGATTTCTGGAGGTGCTGCGGCGCGGCGCGGTTGACAGGATCGTGCAGGAATCGCGGATCGGCAGGGAGGCAGAACTGATGGACTCGCTCATGCGCGAGATTGCCACCGATGGGCGGTGTGCTTACGGGATTGCGGAGGTCGTGGACGCGCTCGAGTTTGGCGCGGTCGAGACGCTGATGATTGTTGATGAGACGCTGCGGGACTTTCGCGGGGCGAAAGCCGGGTCCGGTATCGATGCCGATGATCTGATGCGGAAGGTCGAACATGCGCAGGGCAGGGTGGTGGTCTTCAGTTCCGAGTTTGAGCCGGGGACGCGTCTTGATGCGCTGGGCGGGATCGCTGCGCTGCTCAGGTTCAGGGTTAGTTAATGTATTTTGGAAATACTTTCTGGAATAATTCTGCTTGAGTTTTAAACCATTCGAACTGTTCTCTTCTTTTGTCTGGCTCCTTGATATTGCCAGTTTTTGAAATTTTTATCCGGCTTGCATTTTTATCAGATAGTTCCATCCATTCCAGTTCTTCGTTCAATTCATCTTCGATTTCATCTTTATGTTTAACAAGTTCGTTAAATAGTTCTTTAGAATCTGGAATATAAATTTCGCACGCTAATAGCTTTGATTTCGTATTGACACTCAAATCGATGTGTGCTTTTGGACGTCCGAGACTAATCGTGTACCAGTGTTGGGGGTAGGCTTTGTGTGTTAATCGCAGCGAAGTGGATTTACTCCGAACATATTCGTTGAATCCGTTCCAGAATTCCAATTGTATCGTTTTTATGTCCACCCGCCCATCGTAATAATCGGTAGTTGCTTTAAGTTTATCGGCATAGTTGCGGATATCATCCAAGTCGTCTATCGGCACCCTTTCTTCTCCGTTAGAGTCGAAAAGTCCAATATACTTTTGTTTCTTATCGAAATAGAATCTACAAATCTGTTTTCTGCTATCATCATCCAACAGAACATTGCAATAGCTTTTCCAATCTTTATACTTGATTCTATCGGGGGCAGTAATTTCCCGTAATATCTCGCGAACAATATTAAAACCCCTCATTTCTTCTTCCGTTGTGACGATTCCACTATTATCTGGTTTTGGTAAGGTCTTCCCTCCAGATCTTTTGCTATCAGGTTTCTCTATTATTAGTTTCGATGCATCAGTGGCTTTCTTATCGGTAAATTCTTTTAAAATTTTCTTAATACTATTCCTAACCTTCTCCCTAACGTTTTTTGCTATTGCTTTATCAGGGTATATCTGTCTTGCAAAGAATACAACGAATTCATCAGAGGGGGAATCAAGTTCCCGCTCCCAAATTTTTTTTATTTTTTTTGAGCGATCTAACTCCTCTGCCGCCTCCTTCATTTCACCTATATCGAATGGCGAATCTTTTCTAAAACGTTTCAATTCTTTCACGAGATTGTTCTTTACATTGAGCATATTAATCTCAAGAAATGGCGTTTTATCCATTATATGCAAGTTTTCGAGATCGGTATAAAATTTGTAAATGACCCCATTGGTAAGAACCCCGACTTTCAATTCAGGAATTGAATTGAAATATTTATAAAGCTGAGCAGCGTGTTTATCTTGTAGATCGTCGTGCGCAAATTTACATTCGACCAGCATAAACGGTTTTTCACCTTTCATTATGGCATAATCAACTCTTTCCCCACTCTTTCCCGGAGCGTCGCACGTGTATTCTGGCATAACTTCTTTAAGATTGGAATCATTATACCCCAAAGTTCTAATGAATGGTATGATAAGAGCAGTCTTTGTTGCCTCTTCGTTTTTTACATACTCCAATTGTTCAGAAATCTGGACGGATAATTCTTTTATATGGTCTATGAAATCCATGTCACATCGCCCCTGATATACGCCCCATTGCATTATAATTGCAAACTCCTGCTACAAAAACTTTCCTTATCTCAGAGGTTGTCACATTGCGTGGTGTTCGAGTACCGGACCAAACTTCGCGGTCCAATACTCCATCTTTCTGGTAAGATATGCTAATATCCCCAGAGATGTCCGGTATTTGTGCTTTATCTCCCCTGGATCGGTCTGTCGATAG
>DAOWIV010000032.1 GCA_030640725.1 Methanosarcinales archaeon
AGAGCGAACTCTCATAGATGCCTGCATCGATGTTGCCGTCCGATATGACGATCACGTCCTTTGCGCCGGCTGAATTGGCAAGCATCTCCTCTGCCATCGCCAGTCCCTGATCCAGCGTGGTTGTGATCTCTCCTTTCGGCCCTATCGTCATTATCGTCTCTTTCAGCGACTCTCTTGCGGCGTCGTTGCCGAGATATGTCAGACCTGCCACCTCGTACGCCTTTCCTCCGAAAGCGACCATACCCACGCGGTCATCCTCGAAGTCCTTGTCGTCGAGGATGTTGCATATTAATATTTTTTCATAATCATGATGTGTTTCATACTTATTAGGAATAATTTCTGATAACATACTTTCTGATATATCAAATACGATAATGATATCATCTTTGATATCTGGTGTGGGGGTTACAGTAGGTTCGGGAGTGGATATGGTTTCTGGTGTCGGTTCTACAGTCGGAACAATAGTGGGTTCTACAATGGCACCATTTTTCCACTTAACAGTTGTCGATTCTTCCACGTCGGGTTCAACACACCCCGACATTGCGCCGACGATTAGGACGGCGAGCAGCGTTGCGATTTTTGTTGTGTCGTTGCGTTTGTATCCCACGGATTAACCCCCGGTCATGCTGGTGTGCCCCGATATTCATATTTGACTCACATCAGCAATAAACATTTCTCTCGCCACCTGCAGGATCATCAGTGCATCAAGGGATGTTACCACTCCAGCACCATTGACGTCCATATCCGGATCGTATTTGCCGCTGGCTGCCAGTTGCAGCGCAATCACGGCATCTGTGAATACCGGGGTTGAATCCGCTACCGATCATAAAGACGCTGGAAAATTTTCTTCAACTTTCATTTTTATTTCACCAGATTTCTTCTTTTGATTACGGATTGCTAAAGTTTCGTTAAATTCTCTTGCTTCTGCTGATTTTGTAAATTCAATTTCACCACGATTTTCTTGTATCCACTTCAAAAAGCAGGGTAAAATTGTAATGGTCGGTTGGATGCGAGAACACACGCGAAAGACGTGAAGACAAAGATTAACAACACCCTTCGCGTCTCTGCGTCTCTGCGCCCTTGCGTTAAATTGGATGAGAGAACGCAAAGACGCGATGGCGCAAAGAATAAAAATCCTTCTGGTCGGCGACATGCCTTTGATTTTAAAATAGTGTCAGTTACCCTCCAATTTGAAGCGGATACCTCCTCTGGTAAAATGTAATTGGTGTAATCCGTATTAATCCGGGTCTGATGCCATCCCCTTCGTGTCGAAGAGAGCTACCCGGGCAGGCAGCGATGCCCCATGCCTCATAGATTATCCATCATCCACGTTCGGACAATTCCTGATATCAGCAATCAGCGGATGCTCCCACCCGCAGACGACCGTGAACCGTGCATCCGGATTGAGCTTGATCAGGCGAAGCACATTTTCAAGCGCAACCAGAGCCGCCTCGTAATCCGGTTCTGATGACTCAGGCACCTCCGCGTTAAACGGGTACGTCTCGCCAAGTTCCACAGGATACGCACCAAACGGCGCTTTCAGGTTGAGCACATGATCGAACCGATCCTCGCCCCTGATCTTTCGCGTGCGGATGAGCACCGTTCCGTGCAAATCGAATCGATCAAGTCGATCTCCGAACCTCCGAACCTCTGCCCGGTATGATGACTCGCTTCCGCAGTAGAAGAACGTCGATTTCCGGATCGGGTCGAACCGCTCGATCCAGTCCGCATGGCTGACCGCACGCTTGAGTCCATCAAGCAACCTCGGATGTGCCCTGCACCTGCGTTCAACAAGCTCCCAGAGGTTGCCTTCGATGATACACTGTTTTATCAGGTTAATTTCTGCAAAAGTCGCATAAAGATTATGTTTTGCAAGTGAGATGTAGTTTTCACTCCTGACTTCCTCTTTCAATTCCTCTGCGGTGTATGATGTGCATACCGGGCAGGAGCACGGGAGATACTGGAGATCGTTCAGATGGTATGTCCCGTCAGCGGTGAGATACCGCCCGTCCTTCGCATAGAGCGCATAAGCAGCAGAATCGAAGAGATCGCAGCCAAGCGCAACCGCAAGCGCGAACATCGCTGGATGTCCCGCGCCAAAGAGATGGACTGGTGCTGCCGGAGAAAGCCCCTTCTTCGATGCGACGATCACGTCCACCATCTCAGCGAACCGGTAATTCGTGAGCAGCGGCACAACCGCACCTATCGGGTAGACGTCGAACCCGATCGTTGAAAGCGTGCGTGCGCATTCGTACCGTAGATCAGTATGTGTCGAGCCCTGCACAGGTCCTGCAAGAAGCATAGACTCCTTTGTTAGCCCACGCGCCTCCTTGCACCGTTCGATCGTCGTTCTCATCTCGGATTCTGCCAGTTCGTGCGACGCGTCCGGTGGCGTCGGGATATCGAGGGGCACACCGATGTCTGAGCCGATTCTCTGCTGAAACCGGACGATTTCGTCAGATGTGATCTCGATATCATGGTACACCGAGAGCTGGTACGATCCGGAATCGGTCATGACTGCGCCATCGAAATTAAGCAGGGAATGCACGCCTTTCTCGATTGCATACTCTCTCAGTTTCGGGTTACGGTATATGATATATGCGTTGGTGATGACAATCTCTGCTCCGAATTTCGCAAGTTCGGGCGCATCCACCATCGGTATATTCGGATTGATCACGGGCATGACTGCCGGAGTCTCGATTCTCCCGTGTTTGGTGTAGAATCTGCCGATTCTGCCGGCTGAATCCTTGTGCGTGATTTCGAAGCAAGGCATAGCGACATGGTTTGTCGGGTGGCTTCTATAGTCTTTCTGGTGGCGGGCATAGAACCGCCACCAGACAAGCGAAAATCAGTCTCACTGTGGGATTGTGTTCTTGGTGCTGCTGGCGGCATACTAACCGGTATTATCACTGCAATATCGATGAGCCTCTATTTTGAAGAACTAATAACTAATTTCATGATATCGGCTATTATAATTCGTATAATAACGCTATCGCTAATAATTTATGCGCGTTACAGAATCTCAAATTCAAATACCTGACCTGATCCAACCAAAAAACAAAAAAAATAAAAAGAGGGGAAGGAATCTGCAGGTCCGCCCAGAATCGTGTAGGGCTGTGCAAGTCCTTGATACACACGTTGATTGCGCATATATAAATCAATAATCCAAGAGCGGGGTGAAAGTGAATTTAAGTTTCATCCACTGCGGGATCCGCAGGTCGATCACCCGATCAGCGACACCAGCGCCGCAAGAACCATCGCCATATAGATTGCCTGGAAGCTGCCCGCGCCGCCGAGACTGATCATTGGGCTTCCCTGCTGTTCGGTGTTGATGCTGCTTAGCGCTGCGCAAAGTCCGATCAGGATGCCGCACACGCCAGCCGTAAACGTCGCAGCAGCGACATCACCCGGCGCAAGCAAGATCGAGAGTGCAAACGGCACGACCCCGCTGTAACCCGGGAGAACGAGCCCTATTCCCTCCCTGAAGGTTGCCATAATATATATTACAGCGATCGTGATGATGCAGATTTCAACCGATGCGAGGTTTGGATGCATTATGCCGAGATATAACGCAGCCGCAAGCGGTATCAGGAATCCGCCAAGATTGAGCGTGATCGCCGTGTTAAAAAATCGCAACTTGTCTGAGAAATCTCGTTCCAACTCGACCGAATATATCTCTTCGAGCAGATTCACCGACTCTACTGTGTAGCCCGGTTTCCGCATCCTTTTACGCGCGACCGGGATCTCGATACCCGATGTCAGGAGAACGATCGCCAGCAGGCACGCCGGCACCACGCTTTCGCCGGCAAGGATCCGGATGCCGGCTATCAGGAGAACAAGAGCCCAGAAGAGTGTCATTGTTGAACGGTCTGTGCCACGCATGTCGTTTCCTCGATCCGATATTTACACGGAATGTGTTGGATTAAATGCATTATATATCTTATCCTGTACGACCCGGATGTTCTTACAGTTTGTCCGGACGATTTTATACAAATAACTCAATGCAGCCGGCGTGTCGGAGCAGATACATATACTGTGCCGCAAGCGCCACATCCATGTCAGTGGCATCAGCGGCGCGATCAAATGGGACAGCGCGGATTTGAACCGCGGTCCAAGCGTCCCAAACGCTCGAGGATCGACCAAGCTACCCTACTGTCCCGTTGCAGTAGCATCGATCATTGATTGAGCATCTATTAAAAAGGTTGTGCAGCCTCCCCGATTCCCCGGATCATGCCCGGCGTTTGAGCCGACAAGCCGGGCAAACCACATGATTATCTATGATCGGGGCATATACTACTCTCGTCCATACGGGCGTGTGGCCTAGCCAGGATATGGCGGCAGCCTCCTAAGCTGCAAGTCAGGGGTTCGAATCCCCTCACGTCCGTTTTCACACTGGAGGGAGTTGCTATGACCGAAACCATCGTATACACAACCGAGACCTGCCCGAAATGTAAGAAACTGAAAGAATATCTGAAATCAGCAGCAATCGAGTACGGCGAGGCTGATATGTCCACGCCTGAATCGCTCACCGAACTGCGCGTAAACGGCGTCTTCACGATGATGGCGCCTGTTCTGCAGGTCGATGATTCGTTTCTGACCCTTGACGAGATGTTTGACGGTGACCGGATCAGAAAAGACGTAATCGATAATCTGACGGGGCGCGCATCACCATGAGCCGACAGAAACGCTCGCATCCACAGGAGACCATCCAGAAGACGCTTGACTGGAAGAGTGTGCCGCGTATGCCGCGCGTCCGCACGACAGACGGGCACCTGATGGACTGGGACCGGGACACTATCGTGACTCAGCTCGTGAAGGAGACGAAGCTCTCAAGGGAGTTCTACGGAATCGACCCGATAACCGATGAAGAGGCAAAACAGGTCGCAGCAGAGGTCGAGAAACGTATCAAGAAGATTGGCGTCAAGTACCTGTCAGGACCGCTTGTGCGCGAGCTCACAAACGTAATTCTTCTCGAGCGCGGGCATCCTGAGTGGCGCAACATCGCAACACGGGTGGGAACCCCGGTCTACGACGCGCACCAGATCGATGTTGGATCAGGCTTCGAGGCGAATGAGAACGCGAATCTCCAGGATAACGCAGAGACCAGTCACAAGAAAAAAGCCGATAAAATATCTAAAGAGCAATATCTGCTACTGTTGCCCCCAAAACTCGCTGATTACCATCTGAACGGCGACATCCACATCCACGACCTCGAGTACTTCGGAACCCGCAGCTTCTGCATGGACTGGGACCTCAGGTACTTCTTCTACTACGGGCTGATGCCGGATGGCAGCGGCACAAAGTCGAGTGTGGCAGGTCCTGCAAAGAAGCCAGAGGTTGCGATTCTCCATGCGGTGAAGGCTCTCGGGAGTGCTCAGACGAATTTTGCAGGTGGGCAAGGGTTTTACAACTTTTTGACGTTTCTCGCTCCGTATCTCGAGGGGATGAATTATGAGGAGATCGAACAACTGATGCAGATGTTCGTATACGAGATGACACAGATGATGGTCGCACGCGGGGGACAGCTCGTATTTTCATCAGTCCAGTTAGCTCCGGGAGTTCCGAAGCTCTGGAGGGACAAACCGATCGTATACAAGGGAAAAATCTGGAATGGCGATTCCGATCAGGCACCGCTCCACACATACAGCGAGTTCGAGCGGGAGGTCAGGATCTCATTCAAGGCGCTGATGAACGTGATGCTTGAAGGGGACTACTGGGGCAAGCCGTTTAACTTCCCGAAGCCGGAGATATCGATAGAACCAGATTTCATGGAGGAAGACGAGGAATTCAATAAAGAGAACCCCAATCTTCCCACGTATGCCGATTTATATGACCTTACATTCGAGCTTGCTGCAAAATTTGGCGCTCCATACTTTGATAACCAGATCCCGGAGTATCGTGGGGCAGGAGAAGGAATAAGCTGCTATCAATGCTGTGCTTACAATTTCTCCTCAAATGCGGACACCGATTCCGATTTCGATGACAAACTGATCTTCGCGGACGGAAAGCACTTCTCGATGGGCGCGTGGCAGGTGATCTCGATAAACTGCCCGAGAGCCGCGTACCGTGCGAATCGCGACGATCAGGCACTCTTTTCCGAGCTGAAACACCTGATGGACATCGCGGTGAAACTCTTCAAGATCAAGAGGGTGTGGATGCAACAGATCGTCGAGCGCGGGCGGATGCCGTTTGCGACCCAGCGCCCGAAGGATCCGATCACAGGGGAGTACGGTTCGCAGGCTGTTGATCTCGAGGGTCTTGTCTATGAAATCGGTGTTGTTGGCATCAATGAGATGGTACAGTACCACATCGGACACCAGATGCATGAGTCAAAGGATGCGTGGAAGCTTGCGATCAGGGCGATGACCGAGATGGAGTTATACTCAAAACAACTCAGCGAAGAGCACGGCATCACGATTGCGCTTGCAAGAACGCCTGCCGAGACGACGACCGGGCGGTTCGCGGTATCAGACATCCTGCACCGCGAGTACTCGAAATGCGCGAAGGAAGTGGTCAAGGGCGACCTCGATAGTGCGCTTGCACATATCCACGAGACAAGAGACCTCCCGATCTACTACACAAACGGAACGCACGTCCCGCCGGGTGCAGACGTCTCGCTTACAGAGAGAATAGGACTTGAGCATGTCTTCTTCCCGATCGTTGACGGCGGGAACATCATGCACATCTTCATGGGCGAGAGCATGCCCAATCCGCAAGGGCTCAGGGACTTTGCGATGCACATTGCAAAGAACACGCAGACCGGATACTTTGCGTTTACACGGGACATGACGATCTGCGTGGACTGCAACCACATGGCTGCCGGGCTAAAAGACGAGTGTGTAAACTGCGGATCAACGAATGTAGAGCAGCTATCGCGGGTTACAGGGTATCTTCAGGCGGTATCCGGCTGGAACGCGGCGAAGAAGCAGGAACTTGAGGACCGGAAGCGCTACGGCGGCGGGGAGATGGTGTGAGGGGGAGGTTCTCCCGAAAGTGTCGTGTGCATGATAGGGGGTGAGACTTCGAAGAATGGAGCTACAGCCATTTGTTGGGGGATAACTGGGAAATATAAATACGAAAAATGATAAACTGAAGGAAAAGGGTGTAAACGTGAACAACTTCAATGAAAAGGTCAGCTTCATCTGGTCTGTGGCGGATCTGTTGCGGGGACCCTACCGTCCCAACCAGTATAAGGACGTTATGCTGCCCCTAACTGTTCTGCGTCGCATGGACTGTGTGCTGGAACCAATGAAAGAGAAAGTGCTTGAAAAGCAGAAGAGTCTTGCAGACAGCAAGTTTAAGAATACCGAACCGATCCTGAACAAGGTCGCGGGGCAGTCTTTCCACAATACGAGTCCCTTCACCTTCGAGAAATTGAAAGGCGACCCGGACAAGATCGCAGCCAACCTGACCCAGTACATTAAGAGCTTCTCGAGCAGTGCTCGTGAGATCATTGACCACTTTGGTTTTGAGGAGCATATCGCGAGACTCGATAAGGCGGACCGTCTGTACCTGGTCGTCTCAAAGTTCTGTGAAATTGACCTGCATCCGGATAAGGTGCCAAACATCGAGATGGGGTATATCTTCGAGGAACTCATCCGGCGGTTCAACGAAGCCAGTAATGAGGAGGCTGGCGACCACTTCACCCCGCGGGAGGTTATCAGGCTGATGGTCAACCTGATCTTTGCTCCCGACAGCGACATCCTGACAACCTGTGGTATTGTAAAGACGCTTTACGACCCGGCAGCAGGAACCGGCGGGATGCTGTCAGTTTCTGAAGAGTATCTGCGAGAATTAAACCCTGACGCCCGGCTTGAGGTTTTTGCGCAGGATTATAATGATCAGGCTTATGCTATCTGCGGATCGGATATGATGATCAAGGATCAGAGCCTTGACAACATCCGGTTCGGCGACAGCTTCACAGATGATTATTTCGCGGACAAGACTTTCGATTACATGCTGGCTAACCCACCATTCGGCGTGGAGTGGAAGCCCCAGCAAAACATTATCCGGAATGAGCATGAAGAACAGGGGTTCGGAGGGCGATTCGGCGCAGGACTGCCGCGTATCAATGATGGATCGTTTCTGTTCCTCCAGCATCAGATCAGCAAGATGAAGGACCCGGA
>DAOWIV010000142.1 GCA_030640725.1 Methanosarcinales archaeon
CTCTTCGCGTCTCTGCGTCTCTGCGACTTTGCGTTAAACTGAGCATGAGGACGCAAAGACGCAAAGAACAAAAATCCTCCTGTTGGTGATCATGTATGAGCATCGGTCGCTCTTGTGTTCATGGTCAGATTGACCATTACATATTCGTGATTTTATGCAGGCGGCTCTACTGCGCTTGTCCCCATCACATCTCCAGCACGTACCGGACAATCGCATCAGCGCAAGAAGTAGCGTCCGTAAGATCGCTCTGCACCACGATCTCCGGGTGCAGCGGCGCCTCGTACTTGACGTCCACACCAGGCACCGTTCCACCAGCGCCCGCTGATGCGTAGATGCCGGTTGGCGCATATTCGGCGTGCCTGATGCGCTCTCGCTTAACGCACACATCAAGAGGGCACTTAACATACACCTCGACAAACCGAGGAATCAAACTCCGTGCAAGATCCCGGTATCTCCGCTGGTTTGCGGTCGCATCAATGATCACAGAGACGCCGCTGTCCACGAGGAGGTGTGCCATGTATGCGAGTGATGCATACACAATGGTTCGCTCTTCGTCGGTGTAATTCGGATGCGGCGTGATTATTTTTCGTATCTTATCAAGCTGGAGGTGTTTTATGTCACATCCCTGCAAGTCGCAGAGTGATTCATGCACTTTCTCTGCAATCGTGGTCTTTCCGCATCCGGGAAGCCCTGTGATCCAGATCGCGTATGCATCCTTCGCTTGCGTTGCCTGCGTTACCTGTGCCTGTATTACCTGTGTGCCACTGCCCATTTGAGAAACGCTCCTGAAGGAAATTCGTGTATGGTGGTTGCGATGATCATGCCGTCTCCGTGCTCTTTTGCAACCATAATCGGCAATCCGTCACCAGTTAGTATTATATCGCCGTCAGTCTCTACAAAGTACCCATCGCACTCGGCACGATCGCCATCAAAGACGCAGGTGCAACCATGCTCCTGTACCACCTCTATATCGGCCGCACCGTACTGTTCTTTGTATTTCAGCGTGAATGGAAGCCAGTGATACGTATACTCTGGAACCAGCGCCCCGTACACAACAAGCACACCACCCTTTCTGACAAAACGGTCAAAAAATCTTTTGTTTGCCTCGATTCCGCTGGATACTTTCGTATACTGCCGGTTTGCAAATCCAGTCGGGACGATCAGAACTCTGGACGCGGGCAGAAAACGCATGCCGAGTGCGCTGGACGGCACACGCTGGTATGAAAGCCCGTGCTCAACAAAGAGCTTTTCAAAGAGCAGATCACTGTCCCAGACCAGTGTGACGTCGAGCATCGTAGCTGTTACCGGATAACCGCAGGAATTGTGTGAGAACCGACACAAAAATCTCGAGCAATTCCCCCGATCTCTCGGTTTCCTCCTCTGTTTTCATATACACACCCACCCACCCCCCTGGCGTCCGGGATTGGTGCGCCCTTTCCCTCGGATGCAGCGCACCTGCCAGCCGCCACTGCGTGATCAGTTGTCCATCCGTTTTTTCGATCCGCGGTTACCATCATGACGCAATTGTTTCTTACTGATATTTAAATCCGTTGGGCGCCATGTTGGTGTTTGGTCCGGGATCAGGCAACTGCGCTAAGCTTGCTCTTGAAACGTGCGTACGATTGGACCAGCGATTCGATGCCAGGAAGCGTGCGTCCTGATAAGAAATCGATGCAAGCGCCACCGCCCGTGCTGATGTGCGAGATATTTGACTCGATGCCAAGAGCGTGAGCCTCGGAAGCGATGTGACCGCCTCCAACGATCGAAAACTTCGATCTTGTCGCCGCGGTGACGAGTTCTTTTGTTCCAAGCTCAAAAGCGTCTTTTTCAAACAGCCCTGCCGGTCCGTTCATGATCACGGTCTGCGAATTCCTGATCTTCTCTGAAAACGAGATAATTGTCTCAAGCCCGATATCATTGATCGATAGGTCGGTCGGCAGTTCGGATATCGACATCTCCACACGCTTGTTCGGATCGGTCTGGTCTGCACATGCGACATCGACCGGCAGCATGATCTTGTCCCCATATTTTGCAAGCAGTTTGCGCGCTCGTTTGATCTCGGCGGCGCAGCCTATCGAATTCATAAAATCGCTGTTCTTCTTGCCGAGATCAACACCGCTTGCTTCCAGAAACACGTTTGCAACAAGTCCTGTGACGATGATCGATTCGACCTCGCTGCGCGCCGCAACGTTTTCGATAACATCGATCGAGTCGTTAGCTTTGACGCCGCCAAGTACAAATACGGTTCCCTCCTTTGAAAACCCTCGCCCCAGTGATTTAATCTCTTTTTCCATCAGCCTTCCGGCGACTGACGGTAAAACGGTGGTGAACCCGACGACAGATAGGTGCGAGCGGTGCGAGACCGCGAACGCATCATTCACAAACAGGTCTACGTGCGGGGCGAGTCGCTTCACCATGATGGTGTTTGCATGTTCCTCAGGCGACCGGGACAACCCTTCTTCCGAATAAAACCGGGTATTCTCAAGCAGGATGATATCGCCGTTATTCATCGATTCGATCTCATTTATGGCATGTGATCCAAATATATCATCCACATAAGTGACTGTCCGCCTGCACAGACGCTGCAACCGCTGTGCATGTATCTCCATCGTTGTAAAATCCCTTTTACCAGGTCTACTCTGGTGCGCGAGCAGCACAACCCTGGAGTCGACTAAATCTCGCAGTGTTGGCAAATGGCTCTTGAATCGAGCGTCATCGAGGATTGATCCATCAGGAGACATCGGAGAATTCAGATCAACTCTGACAAGCACGGTCTTCCCACTCGTAGACACATCATCAAGAGTCAGATAACTCATCGGCTTTTGTGCCATACACATATCCTCTGCGTCGATTCGTATTTAACGTTGCCAACCCGCCTGTCAGAAAACTCCTTGTCCCGATGTCGCATATATCGTAAACCCGGGGATCAGGGAGTTTTCGCACCGAAATCCGCCCGCATAAGCATGAGCACTGTCGTTTTCACACACTTTTGAGTATAATTACGTTTCCCCTGCCCTTCTTCACCTTCTTGACCATCCCCCGATCCTCGAGATCGGTTATCATCAGGCTCACCTTCGCTTCCGAATATTTAAGCCGCATTCTCAATTCCTTCTGGGTAATTCTTCCGCCATCCTCCCTGATAACCAAGAGCATCTCCTTAAGATCAGATGGGATACCAGACTCCTCGGATACCTCGGATTTCACAGGTCCCCTCGATTCCGTTTCCTCGTATTCGGGCGCAGGTCCCGGTTCCGGTGGCTCGTATCGAGCAGCATCTCCCAGGGCATGGGCACCCTTCGCATTGCTTTCACTCATCTTCCGCCCCCGCCACAAGAATGCGGCGTATCCTGCAATCAGAATGAAGAAAAAGGCGATTGCAACCGGAAATACCAGGGAATCCTCTTCACCAGCTATCCCGTCTGGCTCTTCGTAGTCATACAGGTCCTCACTGAAATTAATGTCCTCGCACAGGAACGCATCCTCAATCGGCGGAAACATCAGGAGATCAAGCACAAAATTGCCGCCTCCGATGATTGTGATGTTCTCTTCGGCGTAATATTCGAGCACATTACCCTGATAATACTCAGCCCGGATCGTGTACGTCCCTTCAGGCAGATCAAAGGAGTACTTCCCGAAAGACGCCACCAGAAACTGCGGCGGCGTCGAATCCACCTCGACGATTGTGTTTTCAAGCACATCGAACGTTGACCATTCATACGTGGTTCCGTGCACCACGGCACCTGATGCCAGTGATGCACAGATTGTGAAGACCGTGATGAATATCAGAGATCCCCGAACTCTTCGAAGCATCAGAACGTGGCGAGTTTACCTTCTGCGACCAGTCTGGTGATATCAGTAATGTTCTCGAGTGACCTGTCGATGATTGCCTCGACCTCGGATTTTATGGCGCCTGTGTTCGCCCCGTCCGCTGAAACAATCTGCGCATTCGCAACAAGCGGCTGGTCGATCGGCTTTCCGATCTCTGATAGGATGCGGACATAAACCTCTTCGATGCCGTCCACGGTCTCAGCCACCTCGAATGCGATCTTGTTGGAGAGCAGGTTGTAGATCTTGCCGACGTGGTTAATCGGGTTCTTTCCGCTCGTCGCCTCCATGCTCATCGGTCGGTTCGGCGTGATCAAGCCGTTGCACCGGTTGCCGCGCCCTACAGAGCCGTCATCACCCATCTCGGCGGAGGTGCCTGTCACGGTCAGGAAGACCGATTCATTATCGAGGTTGTCTGCGGTGTTGATCAGCACACCTATCTCACGATCCGTGTATTTGCAGGACATATTTGCGATGTGATCGCGCAATTCCTCGGTTACACTGATATAATGGTCGAGATCATCGAGATGGCGCCCAACCATGGCACACGCGACGACGAGCGTGATCTTGTCCCCTTCACGCAGTCCCATGACCTTGGTATCCTCTCCGATCGCAGGAATCTTCGTCCGAAGATCCATCAGTTCCCGCTCGCTCTGGTATACGATCTGCTCGGTCTCTGAAAACGGCGCAAACCCAACACCAAATGACGTGTCGTTCGCACCCGGCATCCCCCTGTGAAAGACGTCCCTTAAGTCGGACGACCCCTCGCCAAATTTGCAATCAAGGATGATATCGCGGTTTACATCCAGATTCAGGAGCGTTCCTTCGAGATATTCCCGTGCTGCCCCTATCGCAGTGGTATCTGTCGGGATGTGCACACCATCAAACTCCTTTGTGGCTCTGCCGACCAGTAATATGTAGATCGGTGAGACTACCTCTCCACCACCGAACTTTGGGTATGATCTGCCAGCAACGATCTGCGTTTCATCGGTATTGTGGTGCAAAACAGCCCCGCAGCGGTTGATGTATTCGGTGCAGAGCGCCCTGCTGACCGCTTCTGCAAGCCCGTCTGCGATGCTGTCCGGGTGTCCGATGCCCTTCCGCTCCACAAGTTCGAGTTCCTGCTTCTCAAGCGGCGTCTGCCTGAGTGGTTCCACTTTGATGTTTCGTGTCATTGGGTATACATTACAATCAATCGCTGGGCATAATGGACAGGATGAGCGATGTGTCAGTGAAAACTGTTCAGATCAGGTTCAAGCGGAAATGGCGCGATGACCTGCTCCGGGTATCGACGCGATTACTAGCCGGCATGAAGCTCCCCTGTGATCTGATTAA
>DAOWIV010000191.1 GCA_030640725.1 Methanosarcinales archaeon
CGGCAGGTAGGGACATGGTCTTATCGAGCCGTCCACGCAGATGTGCAGCCACCGCTGCCCTGCAAGACATCCGAGCATCTCACCCTCAAAATACGTGTTCGCAAACATCCTGGGTCCGCCATGGGTTTTATTGATGCGATGATACATCTCAAGTATCTGGCTGCGGTCGTCATCGGTGAGGCTGCCGTCCATCGATTCCCAGACCGAAAACTCATGCACCCCAAGATCAGATGCAAGGTCATACAGCCCCGGAAGTTCGTGCATACGGTCGTGCGACACATGCGTTGACATGGTCACAAGCAGCCCCGCGGAAAGCCCGCACCTGATCGCATTGATCGCACTGTCAAACGCGCCATCGACCCGCCTGACCGCATCGTGCTTCGGGGGATCAGTGCTGTATATGCTAATCAGGAGGTTGTGAAGTCCGCATTCCTTCAGTCTCGATGCGATTTCCGGCGTCATCTCGAGACCGGGCGTGAACAGGTTAATGATTGCACGATCGTGATCGATGTATTCGATCAACTCAAAGAGATCGGCGTGGAGCAGCGGGTCCCCCTCTGTGAATGTGATGACAAACGTGCCCATATCCAGTGCCTGATCAATCGTTGCCTTGATTTCATCGAGTGTGAGTTCGTATTCGCCATCGCTCATCGCGCAGTGCTCGCAATCGCATCCGCATTTCCGCGTGATCTCGAAAGAAACCGTTTCAGGAACGTACTTTCCAAGAGCGATGCCCACCTCCGCCTTGACCAGTCGTTTGAAGACATTTCCCGGGACTGGCGGCAGCCACGTGGATGCGATGACCTGCTCCTGATCGACCCGTGCCGGCTTTTCATTGCTCAGCCGATCGTTCATCCTTCTGATAAACGGCTTGCACACCGGCGATAACGGACCCTCTGCCTTCAGCCTCAGCACACGGTTGTACTCGCAGTCGATCGATAGTCCCTGCATACGGAGCATGTTCACGCCAGACATGCGAAGATGATTGGGTGGGCAGCGTAAAAGGATTTTGGTTTGCCCAGGGTCCCCGCAAAGCGACACGCCCCCCATATCTCGGATGCCCGACTTCCGGTTCGGTCCGGTGCAGCCATCGATTCGAACACCTGTGTAATGTGACCGCCGCTGTTTCTTAAGAAATCTTAAAGTACGATCGGGTTTTAGGTTTTCTTGATCGGTATGAATCCACGATACAATCCACAGACCATCGAGAATGAATGGCAGAAAAAATGGAACGAAAGTCGCATATTTCAGCCAGACATATCTGATAAAGAGAAATATTTTATAACAATCCCATATCCCTACTTAAATGGCAATTTGCACGCGGGGCATACCAGGACCTTCACCATAGGAGATGTTATAGCAAGATACCGACGGATGCTTGGTTTAAACGTACTGTTTCCGATGGCTTTCCATGCGACAGGCACGCCGATCATCGGGCTTGCCGAACTGCTCGCAAAACGCGATCCTGAGACTCTCCGTGTCTATACGGAACTGCACGGCATCCCGGACGACGTGATCGCAAAGCTCGATTCTCCTGAATCACTCGTGGAGTACTTTGGCATGGAATCAGAGGCAGCCATGCGGTCGATCGGCTATTCGATCGACTGGACGCGGAGATTCACAACGACCGACCCTGCCTATAAGAAATTCATTGAATGGCAGTTCAATAAGCTGCATGAGCTGGGGCATATCGTAAAAGGGTCACACCCCGTGAGATGGTGCCCGAATGACGAAAATCCGGTTGAGGATCATGATCTGCTCCATGGGGAGGGTGCAAACATCCTTGATTACACTCTTCTCAAGTTCAAACTCAAATCAGACGTGTCGAACGGATCAAACGGATCGGATAGATCAGGCGAGTGGATCCTCCCGTGCGCCACGCTGCGTCCTGAGACTGTTTTTGGGGTGACGAATCTCTGGGTCAATCCGGATGTCGTACATGCGAAGGTTACGGTTAACAGCGAGCAGTGGATCGTCAGCGAGGAGGCGTACCAGAAGCTGACACACACTGACAAGGTGGTTGAGAAGATCGGGGAGATCCGGGGCACCGATCTGATCGGAAAGACGGTTAAAAACCCCATGATCGATCATGACGTGCTGATCCTGCCGGCAAACTTCGTGGATCCGGCAAACGGGAGCGGTATCGTGATGAGCGTGCCAGCCCACGCCCCTTATGACTATCTTGCGCTCCGTGACCTGAAAGGCGCCAATCTTGGCGAGTACGGGATCTCAGGCGACGTATCCGACCTCGAGATGATCTCGCTGATCAGTGTCCCTGATATGGGTGAGTTTCCTGCCATCGAGGCGGTGGACAAACTTGGCGTTAGCGACCAGTCAGACCCGCTCGCCGAACAGGCTACGAAGCTTGTGTACCGAAAGGAGTTTCACAGTGGAATACTCAAGGAAAATACCGGGAAGTACTCCGGGATCGCTGTTTCAAAGATAAAAGATGTTTTAACCAGGGATCTGGTTGAACGCGGTGTTGCAGACATCTTCTATGAGTTTAGCGAACTGCCTGTCGTGTGCAGATGCGGGACAACTTGCGTCGTGAAGATGGTGAAGGACC
>DAOWIV010000263.1 GCA_030640725.1 Methanosarcinales archaeon
CCTGCAATCAGCCCCTGCCAGAGCCCCACCAATCCGATCCTGAATAAAAACCCGGGCGAGTAACCCCTCACCCCCTGACCACGTCCCGCAGCCGATCCCGATTGAACTCCTCATCCTCAAACGGTCGCTTTCGCATCCTGTGCGGGAGCACCAGTTCGGCTGCCTCGATGATATCATCGACGATCACCTGATCGCGCCCCTCGTAGGCGGCATTCGTCCGCGCTGTCCGGTCGATCATGATGTCGGCGCGGTGTCCGTCCACCCGAAACTCGATGCAGATCTTTGCGATGGTGCGCAGCAGTTCGTGCGGCATCTTGACATTCGGCAGCAGACGCTGTGCCTGCACGATCTTTGACCGCAGGCGCTCCTGATCGCCGGCATACGCCTGTTTGAACGCCTCAGGGTCTCGCAGGAACTCGTCCTGCCTTGTAACGATCTCCACACGCTGCTCGATATCAGGGATGCCCTCGACCTCGACCTGCAGCGCGATCCGGTCAAGCAGCTGTGGGCGGAGTTCGCCTTCCTCAGGATTCATGCTGCCGACGATGATGAACTGCGCCGGGTGGCTGATGCTGATGCCTTCACGCTCGACCGTGTTGATTCCCATGGCAGCCGCATCAAGCAGCGCATCCACCACATAGTCATCGAGCAGGTTGATCTCATCAACATACAGGATGCCACGGTTCGCCTCTGCGAGTATCCCTGGCTCAAACGACTGTAAACCGCTCTTTATCGCCTTTTCGATATCGAGACTCCCGACCACACGGTCCTCGGTTGCGCCGACCGGCAGATCGATCACTCGCATCATGCGCCGGTCAGTCATGATCTTGCCGCTTTCGAGCCGCTCAGTACACTCCCAGCAGAATTTATCCGGATTTGCAGGGTCGCAATTGAATTTGCACCCTTGCACGAGCTCAATCTCGGGAAGAACCTCGGTCAGTCCCCGCACAGCAGTCGATTTTGCGGTGCCTTTCTGACCGCGAATCAGCACGCCGCCGATTGACGGATTGATCGCGTTTAAAATCAGTGCGCGTTTCATCTGTTCCTGCCCGACGATCGCGGTGACCGGGTAAAGTACCCTGCGAGCCTTTGACTTTACCTTTGTCAGTTCACTCAGTTCTCTCTTTACCTCTTCGAGGTTTTCAGGTGGTTTTTCCTTTATTACACCCGTTATCGTGGTGGCATGCCCCCCATTGCCACTACTTCCGTTGCCCCCGCCGTTGCCATTGCTCCCGTCGTGCCCCTTGAGCTTCCAGATGTAATCTTTTATTTTTATAGTCGATGCCATAACTAAACCCCTCCGGTTACCGTACCAATCCAAACATTCCGACCCCGTATTGCTTGATGATGATTGTCGATAGCATGGTGAGCGCTAATAGAACCAGACCAATCAGGAACAGCACAAATACAGTCTTTATGTGCGGACTGCGTCCTTTCCGGATCATACTTAACTCGATCAGCGTAATACTTGCTGTTATGAGAAAAACGATCGCAGATACTAAAAGGAGGATCGATGATACGAGGACGTACGTGATCTCCTCGGTGTATGCCTCCGCATACAGTAGTTCCAGAAGCCAGTCCTTGCCGTTTGTCTCGTATGCAGTAGTGAGAATCAGCATCATGTACGCGATCTCTGCAATCCCTATCAATGTGGAACATATCCCGGTTACTCCCATCGTGAACATGCCGCCGATGTCAGGCATATTCAGGTCAACTTGCCACTCGTCCATTCCCTACCTCATGTAATAATTGGCAGACATGTCATATAAGATTAACGCGTTTCCGGTCACCTGATATGGGGTATCAGGAAGTACATGATAATAATCGCAAGCAGTAGCGCTGACGAAATCACACCAACGAACGGCGGCACGATATCTGTGGCAAGTGTCAGGATTGTGATGCCAAACATCAGCGCGCCAATGGCTTTCATCGGCGCCGGTACTACAGGTATATGCATTGCAAGCCTGTACTTCTCCGGATTTCCCGGAACCCCGAGGTTCGGATCGACCTCGATCTTGTGACTTTCCTCTGCAATAAGATCGATATCAAAACTATCCGTATTCGAGCCATATCCCACAGTCACTGATATGCTGCCGTGCTGCTGCATCCGGATGTGCGCGACGACGTCCACGACCGCTTCAGTGCCTACAACGAAATCGTTATGTAGAAACTTGATGCTGTCCTGTATTTCAGGACTTGTTGCCAGATATATCCTTGCAGGCTCCCCGTGGTTGACAACACTGACCTGAAACACGCTATCCTGATCGCGAGCCATCCGCAGCTCTACACACTGGTTCTCAAACTCGATGGAGTTAAACCGGAGTCTGCTCAGGACAATTTGCTGCGGAAATTCATGTTTTGCCATTTTCATGCGCCGTGCACCGCAATATCAAGTGTTAGTCCCGAAGATTTGGCGGAAGCAGATTCGGGATACCGTCCTCGATCGGATAGTACTCGTCACATTTCTTGCAGTACAGCGTGCCTGTGATGACCTCGTCAACCGAGTCACTCACATCTGTCACATTTAGCTCCAGATCCCCTTTGCACATCGGGCAGGCAAGTATATCCATCAGTTCCTTTTTCATTATAATTCACCGATTTTGAATCGGTGCCGATTTTATTAAGACTTTCCATAACTCGTGCGGCAAGGCGGGAGGTAGCTTCAGGTGAGCCTGCAAGCAGATCCCAAACCGTAAGGGGGCAAATGGCGCAAGCGACGTGAATATGGTATTGTCTCAGCAACTTAATTTTTAGATAGTTTTATAATACACCTCCTATTCAACAGGCACATCTCAAACCCCAAACATTTCCAACCGGAGTGAGCCATGTGGGTGAAATTCTTTATTATTTTTTGTAGATAATTAACCACATAGGTCACGTAGGAACACAGAGTTTTCCTAATCGACATTACTCACAAATCCGGTCTTAAAATCGGTTACATCTCTCTGTGACCCTCCGAATCCCTGCGTGGTTTTATTCTCCATGTTTTATCCAGGATAGCTCTTCTGCACCGATGCCCCATTTAGCAGGATGGGTGCCCGTGTTGTCCATACAAAACAGCGAAAATCCTTTTTATTTTGTAATGGTCAATCTGACCATGAACACAAGAGCGACCGATGCTCATACATGATCACCAACAGGAGGATTTTTGTTCTTTGCGTCTTTGCGTCCTCATGCTCAGTTTAACGCAAAGTCGCAGAGACGCAGAGACGCGAAGAG